>JBEIHL010000936.1:0-1501 GCA_040381375.1 Opitutaceae bacterium | reverse complement strand
CGCGTCGAGGAGGCGCACCATCCGTTCCTCACGAAGCGTGAGGTGAAGACGCGCGGCATTCTGCTCGTCACCTCGGACAAAGGTCTGGCTGGTCCGCTCAACGCGAACCTCTTCAAGCTCGTCACCGACATCAAGACTCCGGCCAAGTACGTCGTGATCGGGCGCAAGGGCGCGCAGTTCATCGCCCGCACGCACCGCAGTCTGCTCGCTGACTTCACCGTCACCGACCGGGTGGCCTTCAGCGAGGTGAAGGTCGTCGCGGAGTTCATGGTGAAGCAGTTTCTCGACGGCGTCATCGACACCGTCGAAATTCTCTGGCCGCACTTCCGCAACACGCTCGTGCAGGTGCCGACCCTCATGCCGCTGCTGCCGCTCTCGAGCGTGCGCGACGTCATCGCTGACCTGCGTTCCGATGTCGGTCACAGCGAGGGCAGCAAGCTGGCCGCCACCGAGCAGCAGATGCTGTTCGAGCCCGATGCCGCCACCGTGCTCAACGCGCTGCTCCCGCTCTACGTGAACCGCGAAATTCATCAGCAGGTGCTCGACGCCAAGGCGTCGGAACACAGCGCCCGCATGGTTGCGATGAAGACGGCCAAGGATAACGCCACCAAGCTCCTCGGCGACCTCACTCTCGAATACAACAAGGCCCGGCAGGCCGCGATCACGCAGGAAATCCTCGAGATCGCCGCCGCGCAGTTCGCCGGCTGATCCCCGTTTCGGCTTCCCCTCCGCCCTCCGCACTTTCCAAAATGAACACCGGCAAAATCGTCCAGGTCATCGGCCCCGTCGTTGACGTTCAGTTCGGCGAAAATCTCATCCCGCCCATCTATCAGGCGCTCACCGTCGAGTTCACCGCCTCTGGCGTGAAGCAGGTTCTCACGCTCGAGGTGCAGCAGCATCTGGGAGCCGGAGTCGCCCGCGCCATCGCGATGTCCTCCTCCGAGGGTCTCGTCC
This sequence comes from Opitutaceae bacterium, assembly GCA_040381375.1. Lineage (GTDB taxonomy): Bacteria > Verrucomicrobiota > Verrucomicrobiia > Opitutales > Opitutaceae > ER46. The sequence goes on along the minus strand of JBEIHL010000936.1, from coordinate 547 downwards.
GCGGTATGAGTGTCTTGGATACGGGAGCGCCCATTTCCGTTCCCGTGGGCGAGGGCGTGCTCGGCCGGATCTTCGACGTCACCGGCGCGGCCGTTGACGGCAAGGGCCCGGTCAACTTCACCAAGAAGTACCCGATCCACCGTCCAGCTCCCTCGCTGGTCGACCAGAACACAAACGCGGAAATCCTCGAAACCGGGATCAAGGTCATCGACCTGATCGCGCCGTTCACCAAGGGCGGCAAGGTCGGTGCGTTCGGCGGCGCCGGCGTCGGCAAGACCGTCGTGATCATGGAGCTGATCAACAACATCGCCAAGGCGCATGGCGGCTACTCCGTGTTCGCCGGGGTGGGTGAGCGCTCCCGCGAGGGCAACGACCTTTACCACGAAATGTCCGAGGCGGGCGTCATCGACCAGAAGGATCTCTCGAAGTCCAAGGTCGCGCTCGTGTACGGCCAGATGAACGAGCCGCCGGGCGCCCGCATGCGCGTCGCCCTTTCGGCGCTAGCGATGACGGAATACTTCCGCGACGAAAAGAACCAGGACGTGCT
>JBEIHL010000935.1:0-1514 GCA_040381375.1 Opitutaceae bacterium | reverse complement strand
CCGAGGCGGTCGGTGCGGGCGATGAACAGCGACACGTCGGAAAACAACTCCCGCGTACCATAGGACTTGGAGACATCGGCGATCGTGAGCATCGGAACCACGCAATACACCGGACGCCGCGGCCGAGGTCAACCGCCGGTTCAAACGGCCGAAAGAAGCGCAAAGACGCCAAGAGGCGCAAAGGTTCGCCAAGCTCAGCCGTCAAGTCAGCCTTAGCGAACCTTTGCAGACCTTGGCGTCTTTGCGCTTGGGCTCGCCTTCGCTCCAGTCCGCCGTCCTTTTTCGAATTTTGTGCTTTTTTGCCGTGCGCGACTTGCTCAAGTTCGCGCCACGATGAAAGCGAAACGCCAGACCAAACGCCCCGAGGACCTCAACGCCGCGCTCGCGGCCAAAAAGGGGCCGGTGTCGCAGTTCATCGCCCGGAACTACCGGCACTTCAACGCCGCCGCCCTGCTCGACGCCGCCAAGGGTTACGAGACGCACCTCGCCGCGGGCGGCAAGATGCTCGTGACGCTCGCCGGCGCCATGTCGACCGCGGAGCTCGGGCTCTCGCTCGCCGAGATGATCCGGCAGGACAAAGTCCACGCGATCGTCTGCACCGGGGCCAATCTGGAGGAGGACATCTTCAACCTCGTCGCCCACGACTACTATGAGCGCGTGCCGCACTACCGGACGCTGACTTCCGCCGACGAGGAAAAGTTGCTCGAGCGGCACATGAACCGCGTCACCGACACCTGCATTCCCGAGATGGAAGCGATGCGCCGGATCGAGGCCGTCGTGCTGGAGGAGTGGGTGAAGGCCGACCAGGCGGGCGAGCGCTATTTTCCGCACGAGTTCATGTACAAGATCCTGCGCGGCGGGAAACTGAAGCAGAGTTACCAGATCGACCCGAAGAATTCCTGGATGGTCGCCGCGTGCGAGAAGAACCTGCCCATCATCGTCCCGGGATGGGAGGACGCCACCCTCGGCAACATGTACGCCGGCCACGTGATCAGCGGCGACGTGAAGAACGTGCACACCGTCCGCACCGGCATCGAATACATGATGTGGCTCGCGGAGTGGTACACGAAGTCCTCGAAAACGCTGCGCAACGGCGAAGGTTCGATCGGCTTCTTCCAGATTGGCGGCGGCATCGCGGGTGACTTCCCGATCTGCGTCGTGCCGATGCTGCACCAGGACCTGCAGCGCACGGGCGTGCCGCTCTGGGGCTACTTCGCGCAGATCAGCGACTCGACCACGAGCTACGGCAGCTACTCGGGCGCGGTGCCCAACGAGAAGATCACCTGGGGCAAACTCGGCGCGAAGACGCCGAAATTCATCGTCGAGAGCGATGCCACCATCGTCGCGCCGCTGATCTTCTCGTGGGTGTTGGGGCAGTGAGGTGCCGGACACTGTAGGAGCGGCTTCACGCCGCGACCGCAGCGCACCCGCATTCCCGTCGCGCCGTAATACCACACGACCGTACGATTTCTACGCGTCAGGGCCCAGAATCCTTAACCACAGATTTCACAGAT
>JBEIHL010000934.1:0-1525 GCA_040381375.1 Opitutaceae bacterium | reverse complement strand
GCTTGGTGCCGTTGGCGAAGACCTCGAACATCCGTCCCCAGCGCCCGAGAAAGCCGAGCGAGTGCTTCACGTTCACCTCGAACCCCGACATCCGCGCCGAGCCGAAATTCGCCTGCGTCGTAATCTGCCAGCCAAGATAACGCGGGTCGATGCTCAGCTCCTCCAAATCCGCGGCGGTGGCGAGACGGACCGAGTTGCCGAAGAAATCCCGCACGTCCTTCCGAAACGCTCCCACGCTCAACAGCCCGCCGGACGGCGCGTAATACTCGAGCGTGAAATCGTAGTTGTCCGCCGACCACGGTCTCAGTCCGGGATTCCGCAGGCTGATCGTGCCGGGCACGGCGTTCGGATCCGACGCCTCGTCGACGTCGAGCTCGTTCACGGTGGCGTTCGGAATGATCTGATTGAAGTTGGGCCGGCCGTAGCTCCGCGCGTAGGCGAGGCGCGTGACCAGGTTCTCCGTCACATTGTAAGTGAGGTGCAGGCTCGGGTAGTAACCGTCGTAGGTGCGCTGCGCGCGCGAGGCGCGCTCGAAACGGGTGAGCCGCAGTTCCTCCAGCGATCCCGCCGTCCCTGCATCCGGGCGTCGGATACGCGCACCGGCCGCAGTGCGCGCGAAGCTGCCGTCGGCATTGCGAGCAAACACGTTGCTCGGTTCGTACAACGCGCCGCGCCCCTTGCCGGTCGTCTTCTCGTAACGCACGCCGGTCAGCACCTGCAGCCGGTTCCGGAACAGCCGCGCCTCCCCCTGGAGGAACAGGGCGTCGACCATTTCATCGAAGACCTCGGAGTTGTTGATCCGGAACGTCGCTTCCGCCACCTGCTGGGCGACCGTCTTGGTGAAGAGCCGGGGGTCCGCCTGATACGCCTGCCAGGCCCGGTGCGGCGACACCCAGGGAATGTTCGTGAAACCAAACACCGCCGGACGCCCGGCGTAGACTTGCGCGGCATAAGGCGTCGGCACTTCGGCCGTCGCGGTATTTCCGTCCGGCCCGGCATAGGTCCAGTTGATGTCGGCCCGCCGCGTGTCGCGTTGCTGCCAACGATGCGCCCCACCGGCCTGCACGGCCATCGGCACGGACCCGAGGGTGAACTGCCGCCGCACGCTGAGATCCGCCGTCGCCACCTGGTCCTGCACGTCGCGCAGCGACGACTGCGCTCCGGTCAGGCGGTAGTTCTCGATCCGCTGCCAGTCGACGGCCTGGTTGGCATTGTTGAAGGCCTCCATTCGTCCCGGCCCGACGTTGCTGACCGCCGCATAGTTGATCCGCACCGGTGCCACCAAGGTCGAGGTCGTGCTGAAAAAGTGACCGGCATCCGTGTCGCGAAAGAACGTTTTCGAAATCGAGGCGCTGGCGCCACCCTCGATCTTCCACGTGCCGGTGTCATGTCGGTTACCGGCCGTTGAGCGCCCGCGTCGCACCGCGGATGTTGAAGAACTGGCCGTTGAGCGTGAGCCCGCCGCGACCGGTCGCGCCATTCGTGAAATCGGGACCGAAGGTCAGCGGGACGCCCGTCGCCACGC
>JBEIHL010000933.1:0-1530 GCA_040381375.1 Opitutaceae bacterium | reverse complement strand
GGCGGCGGCCAGCGCCAGCCGGCGGCGAAGTCGCGTCGGCCAGCCGGCAATCCGTGTGTCATGCCAGACGGGATCGATGCCGCCGCGGACCAAGGCCTGACGCCGAACCGGTTCCGGCATCGTGCGACCGAGCTGCAGGCAGCGCCGCCGGAGCCACTCGCCGCCGGTCGCGTCGAGGTCGAACTCAGGCGCGGCCGGTACCCACGCGATGCAACCGCGACATTCGGCGGGCTGCGTACGCAGATCGAACTGGTCGACACACGCCTCGCCGGACTCCATCCGCAGGCGCCCCAGGAGAACTTCAAGCAGGGCCGTTTTGCCCGCACCGGCGGGGCCGACGAGCGCCACCAGTTCGCCGGGAGCGACGTGCAGATCGATATCGTGGAGCACCGGCGAGCCGCGGTGCCGAACCGAGAGGGCGTGAAGGCGGATCATGGCTCAGGTGGCCGGCGCCGGGGTGCGCCGCAGGAAGGCGGGGCCCAGTGGCGACAGGAAAATGGAAAAAAGGATACGCAGGAACATGGCGGGTCGGAACGAACGGAGGGAACGAAACGTGCGGCCGCGGCCTCGCGACTGGAACGCACGACTGGGAGCGAGGCGGCCGCGCAGGGACGCCGTGGCTCGGGGACGTTATCGGTTCAGACCCGTGGCGGACCGCAACCCGGCGGGAGCCGGAGATCGGGAGCCACGACCGCGACCGCCTGTTCCGGCAGCAAGGTGCCGATGGGGTCGAGGGCCAGGAAAGGGATGGCGACGGGCGCTACGCCCGTCTCCGCGTGCCCGTGGGCGAACGCATTCACCACGCAATCGTGATCCGCTGATTCAACCGGCGCGTGGTGGTGCTTGCACGCGCTGCCGTGCTTCGGGCCGTGCTCCTCGTGGAGGGCCGCATGCAGGTCCGGCCGCACCGCCAGAAGGTTAAGGGCCAGGACCAGCGCCACCCCGAGCAGCGCCGTCAGGCGGTGCAGCAGCAGGGGAGGACGTGGTGAAGAGCCGGACATCGGAGCGGTGCTTGAGCCGTGAAGTGTGTTGGTCAGGAGTCTCGCCGCGTCAAGCGAGACCGGCCGGACGCTGCCAAAGACACCCCGCCCGCTGCGAGGGCTCCTGGGCCGGCACAGGTTCCTCGGTTACTTTCTTCTGGCCCCGGCAGCGGTGAATCGCGGTTCAGCCCTGCTCCCGCGGCGGAGGCTTTGTCGCCCGGACAAGTCGATAGAGTCCGCCGGCGCCAACGTTCGTGTCCGCCAGGATCCTGAGCTCCGCCGCGTCCAGCAGCGGTTCAAGCGAGCGGTTGATGTCGGAAAAAAGCGCGCGCGTTACGACATTCGTCGCGCGCCGTAAGAGGGACGGCCGGCGGCCGGTCGGGACGAATTTGTCGAGGATGGAGACGCGCCCGCCCAGACGCAGGACGCGCGCGGATTCCCGCGCGATTCGCTCCGGCTCCGGCGCGACGGCCAGGATGAAGTGCAGGATCACGGCGTCGAAACTCGCGTCCGCCCACGGCAGTTCACGTGCGTCGCCGAGCCGCAGGTC
>JBEIHL010000932.1:0-1565 GCA_040381375.1 Opitutaceae bacterium | reverse complement strand
GCGCGATCCCCCGCTCACACTTTCAGGTGCTTGAGGAGTTCGGCCTCTTCCTCGGCCGGGAGCGGATCACCATCGACTTCGAGAATCCGCCGCGCGAACGGCTCCAGCTGCTCCGCCGGCACCTCGACGACGCCAATGCCGTCGCGCCATTGGATGACCGGGAGGCCCCACGCCTTGTTTTCAAGGATGACGTCGGCGTAGGCCTTGCGCATCGCGCGCATCGCTTTTCGCGTCTCTTCTCCGGGAACAAAAACAGCCGGTTCCTCAACTCCGTGCGACGGAATGTCTGGCATGAATCGGACGTTAGCGGATTGCTCGATCTGCGCAAGCCTCACCCCATCGACAATTCGCAGCACACCGGCTTGTTCCTCCGCGACCAAGTGCGGTCGATTTTTAGTATTTTAGAACAGCCGCCAGTAGTCGATCAGCGGTCGATAAAGCTCCGCGAGGTTTCGCACGCCGAGGTGAAAGCGCCGCAGCTGCACATCCTCCGGGATATTGTGCCCGCCTTTCGCCACGCGTTGCCGCACCCGTTGGTTCGTGATCCCGAGATTCTGAATCCACAAAAAATCGAGCCGGATGCGATAACCCGCCGCGCGCAGGTCGCGCAACAGCGGCGCGTAGGCGCGACCCGACAACGTGGTCTCAAACGAAAAATCTTCACGGCGCGCCGCCAACTCGCGCAGCCGGTTCAACATGATTCTACCCGCCTCGTACGCCGCCTTGTCGGGCGCAAACGGCGACAGCCCGGCCGCAATCAAATCGGCGTTCACGAATTCGCGGCATTGCATCTCCTGCAGCAGAAAACGTTTCACATACGTCGTCTTCCCCGCGCCGTTCGGCCCCGCGATGATGAAGAGATTCGGCATGGCCCCGAGGGAAGTTGAGCCTGGCAGACGTGGCAATCGCGCGCGGACCACAAAACGAGGGACTCCCACTGTCCGACGCTCCGCCTCGTGACGATTCGCTTTCTGCTGCGTAATTCATGTCATCAGCCCCGCATGACCCCGCAACCCCGCCTCCCGATCGCGGGCACGCTCGCCCTGTTCGCCCTCGTGGCGTACCTGCCCGCCCAGCCCCAGCTCGAACCGCTCGGCCGCGGCGTCGTGGCGATTCACCAGCCCGACGGCCGCGTCGTCATCAGTTGGCGGCTGCTCGGCACCGACCCTGACGGCGTTGCGTTCAACCTCTACCGCAAGGCCGAAGCCCCACCCGGCGGCTTTGGCGGCCGCGGACCGACTCCAGGCCCGACCGGCAAACGCGGTCCGCTTCCACCCCAGCGCGGTGGCCGCGGCGGCGGCTCCGGCGGCGATCCGACCGCCCCGCGCAAACTCAACGACGCTCCCCTCACGGCTCCGACGTTCTTCGTCGATGACTCCGCCAACCTCGCTGCGAAGACCTCGTATTACATCCGCCCGATCGTGAACGGCACCGAGCAGGAACCCAGCGCCGCCTTTACCCTCGCCGCCGGCGCCCCGCCGCTGCCGTACCTTTCGATGCCGCTGCAGAACCCCGACGGCGCCCAGCCGGGCGACGCGTCCGCCGCCGATCTCGACGGCGACGGT
>JBEIHL010000931.1:0-1580 GCA_040381375.1 Opitutaceae bacterium | reverse complement strand
GCTGCCTCGGAGGCGGCCTCCTTCGGCCATTCGTGACCGCAGGTCGCGCATTCCCGGTGGTTGGGATGGCTTTGGACCTCGTCCATCGTACAGGCGGGGCAGGTGGGTTTGCTCATGTTGGCGTGTGGATGGCATCGAAACTTGCCGGGGAGACGAGCTGTGGGGAGCGGTCCCGGCTTTTACGCAGCGTCGTGCCCGGCACCCTCGCATTTAACCGACTCGGCTACTCCGCGCGGTTCCTGCCCGGCGGCCTGACGGCGGTCACGGCGGTCACGTAAGGCTTCTATCGCCTGCGCAAGCGCCACCACGCCCGGCTGCTGTGCGCGGTGAGGTCCAAGAGACCGTGAGGCTTGGATCTCTGCGTCAGGCCTCCGCGTCCTCTGCGACCTCCTGTGCCATGGTTTGAAACGGCTCGAACCGTTGCACAGGAGACCGCGGAGGACGCGGAGGTCTGACGCAGAGAGCGGCCCGGCGAGGTCGCGACCTTCAGCCGCTAGGTGCCTGCCGCCGGGAAAACCGGGTGGGCCCGGACTACTTCAGCCGCGCGAAGAGTTCCTCCAGACCGGCGACGATCTTGGGCGAGGCGTCGACTTCGAGGCAGGCGGAGCGGGCGCGCCACGTTTCGTACCCGCCGAGCCGGTGTTGTTCCGGCGTGGGCAGGTAGCCGTGGTAGGCGTTCGCCAGAGAGACGGTGAAGGTCTGCGGGTGGCGCTTTTTCAGCTCGAGCCCGATCTCCACGAAAACCTCGGCCGGGATCGCCGACACTCGCAGGTCGCCGATTTTCATGACTTGGAGCGGCGCGGAAACCTGCGCGGGGAAATCGGCGAGCAGCACGGCCTCGCGGGCGTAGACTTCCTCGCTCGTCAGCATCCGCGGATACGCCTTCGAGCCCTTCATCACCGCGCTCGCCTTGGCCACCGTCTCGCGGTCGGGAATGCGCAGACCGAGCTGCACCTCGCGTTGCGCCACGCCGAGCGGAACCCAGTCGTGATGCGGCAGCGTGCTGGCCACTCGGACGACCTCCTGCGCGACGTCGTTTGCGACCAGCCGGATTTGCGCGTAGGGCGGCTTGCGCGCCGGGTCGCCGCGGAAGTTGATGTTGTTGATGTCGCCGCTGGTGCCGTTCGACATGACGCCGACGAACGGCGGATCCTGCCGGTCGGCGCCGAGCAGTTCCTGGATCCGGTCGGCGAACGCGCCGAAGTAGTCGGCCGAGATGTGACCGGGCCCGACGCCGCCAACGTAGTGCAGGGAGTAGTTCGCGTAGAGCGCGAGCGGGCGGCCGGCGGCGTTCTGCACCGAGATGAACCACACCTGCGGATCGGTCGGGCCGGCCGGGCGGACGAGGTTGGGGTTGCCGACCCCCGGGTTCATCTTCACCTCGTCCGATGTGTTGCCAAAGGGATTGAGCGGCATCGTGCCGGGCTTCAGGTGCCAACGGCGGTTGAACACGTGCTGCGGCACTTCTCCGTAACCCCAGCCGATTTTTGCCGGCGCGAGATTATTCAGAGCGCGGCGCACGCCGTCGGCGATGCGTTGCGCGACGAACGTCTGGTAGGCGGGGTCTGGTTCGCTTTGGC
>JBEIHL010000930.1:0-1609 GCA_040381375.1 Opitutaceae bacterium | reverse complement strand
GGGCGCGGCGGACAATCCCCTACTCTGCCGGCACATTCACTCGGTGTCCTACAACCCGGCGGAAAACGCCTTCTACGCCTGCACCGGCGACAACAACCGCGTGCACGGCAAGCCGGAGTGCCATTGGTTGCGCGGCACCTACGACGCGCGCACCGATCGCTGGGACTGGCGCGTCGTGGTCTCGTCGGAATCGAAATCCCGGTTCAAGTCCGGCGGCATCAACGTGGTCGACGGCCAGATCTACTGGGTCGCCGACGCCAACGGAGAGAAGCGGCCGGACGAAAAATACGACCGCGGGATCTTCCGCAGCGCGCCGGCCGACCTGCCGTTTCCCGAGCGGCACGTGAAACTGTACGACGCGCCGTACGAGCTGGCGGTCATGACCGTGGACGGCGACGTCCTGCTTGCGCCGGAGTACGGCCCGGCCAATCCGTGCCTCACCGGATTCCTCATCTCCACGGACAAGGGCCGCACCTGGGGAGTGTACGACCTGAAGGAATTCGGCGATCGCTCCGGCGTCCGGGTAAACCGGAGAAACAGCGAAGGCTGGTTCCGGGTCGACCTGCGCGCGAAGTGGCTCGATCGCGCGGAGGTGCTGTTCATCAAGCCAAAGCCGGCTTCCTGAATCGATATCCCGGAATTAAGCGAAGGGGTCAGGGCGAAACCTGCCACCGGCAGGCCTCTCCGCCTCCGTGTTTCAGGTTTCGCCCTGCCCCCTTGTTGCCCGTCGCTCCCATGAAAACCGTTTCGCGTCTCAGCTTGTTATTCCTTTGCACCGTCGTCGCCGCCGTCGCCGCTGATGCCCCGTGGCGCCCGCTCTTCAACGGCCGCGACCTCACGGGCTGGAAGATCGTGGGGGCAAATCCGAAAGCCTACACTGCGGTCGAAGACGGCGCGCTCACTGGCCACATGGTGCGCGGCACGCCGGAGCATACGTTCTTCTGCACCGAGGAGTCGTTCGGGGATTTCATCCTCGAGCTCGAGTGCTTCCAGACCGGTGGCTTCAACACCGGAATCCTCTTCCGTTGCGTCGAGACCCCCGCCAGCGCTTCCGTCCGGCTCCATGGCTACCAGGTGAAAATCGATCCCTCGCCCACCCGCCGCTGGACCGGCGGCATCTTCGACGACTATGGGCGCAATTGGCTCTGGCTTCAGACCCTCGACGGCGACGACCGCGCACGGGCCGCGTACCGCTTCAACGAGTGGGCGCGCTTCCGCATCGAGGCCGTCGGCCGCACGATCAAGGTCTGGGTCAATGGCATTCCCACGGCGCACCTGCGTCACGACAAGTACACGCGCGGTCCGATCGCCCTGAAAATCCACTCGTTCTCGGCCAAGGGCGACGCCGCTCAGGAGAAAAACCTGATTCGCTTCCGGCAGGTGCGCATCCTCACCGCTGACCTTGCCCGCCATGCCCTCCCGATGGACCTCCCCGCGCGCGAAGCCGATCCGACGCAGAAGATCCTGCCTCGCCCGTAGCGGTTAAGCGAAACGGGCTCAGGCCGAAACCTGCTACAAACAGACAAAGAAAGGGTCAGGTTTTAATATTTAATGTCCGCAGCCTGGCCTCGCATAGTTCGGCCGCCGGAAGGAGTCCCCGCCGCAATTG
>JBEIHL010000929.1:0-1618 GCA_040381375.1 Opitutaceae bacterium | reverse complement strand
GGGCTGGAGCCCGGCGCTCCCAGGACCCTACACCGCGCGCGCGTCGATGAACGCCCGGATCGCGTCCGGCGTCGCCTTGATCCGGAGCTTCACGATCGGCCGTGACTTCAGCGCCTCGAGGCTGGGGTGCGTGGGCTCGATGCCGATGGCGGACTTGATCGTGTCGGGGAACTTCGCGGGGCTCGCCGTCGAAAGCACGACGTTCACCCGGTCGGCATTCAGTTCCTTGAAGCCGCACGCGGTGTGCGGGTCGGCGACGTAGCCGTAGTCCCGATACACCCGCGCGATGATCGCCGCGATCTCGGCGTCGCTCGTGCGCGAGGCGGTGAACGTGTCGCGGTCGAAGTTCTCGAACTGGTAGGCGCCGGTCTGCTTGAACGTCGCCATGACCTGCCGGACCTTCGCCGGGTCGCGTCCGACCGCGAAATAAATGAACCGCTCGAAGTTCGACGCCACCTGGATGTCCATCGACGGCGCGAGGCTCGGCTGCACGTCGCCGACGCGGTATTCGCCGGTGGTGAAAAGACGGTAGAGAATGTCGTTCTGATTGGTCGCGACGCGGAAGCCGCGGATCGGCACGCCCATTTTCTGCAGCATCCAACCGGCGAGCACGTTCCCGAAATTGCCCGTCGGCACGACGAACTCGACGTTGCCGCGTTCTCCCGGGGGCAGCTTCAGCCACGCGTAAAGGTAGTACACGCACTGCGCCAACACGCGCGCGAGGTTGATCGAGTTGACGGCGGACAGACGGTGCCGGGTGCGGAACGCCTGGTCAGCGAAGAGCTCCTTCAGCGCCGCCTGCGCGTCGTCGAACGTGCCGTCGACCGCGAGCGCGAAGACGTTGTCCGCCCCGGTGCACGCCATCTGCCGCTCCTGCAGCGGTGAGACGCGGCCGTCCGGATAAAGGATGAAAATCGCGGTGCCCGGCCGGCCGATCAGCCCGTGGATCGCGGCGGCGCCGGTGTCGCCGGACGTGGCGCCGAGGACGTTGATCGTCTCCTTCCGCACCTGACACTGGTGCGCGTAGAGATTGCCCAGGAGTTGGAGCGCGAAATCCTTGAACGCGAGCGTCGGCCCGTGGAAGAGCTCGAGCACGTAGAGATTTTTCGCGAGCGGTTTGAGCGGCGCGATCTCCGGGTGATCGAAGCGGGTGTAGCTCTGCGTGACGATCGCCCGCAGCGTGTCGGCGGGAATATCCGTGGCGAAGACCCGCAGAAACTCGAAGCACAGTTCCGCGTAGTTCAGTCGTTCGAAACGACCGAGATCACCGGAAAAATCCGGCAGCCGCTCAGGAAGGAACAGCCCGCCGTCGGGCGCGAGCCCGGTGGCAACAGCATCGGAGAAGCCAAGGGCGGGCGTCTGGCCGCGGGTGGAGAGGAAGCGCATGGCGAGAACCGGCTTAAACTAAGCGCGAAGGCGCCAAGAACCGCAAAGACCCGCGAAGAAATCCTTGGCGAACCTTTGCGTTCCTTGGCGCCTTCGCGCTTTCTCCCGGGATCGGCTGGTCACGAGGAGAGGTGCTTACAACTTCTCCAGCTCGAACGCCGCGTGCACGACCCGCGCGGCCTCGTCGGCCTTGTCCTTCGCGATCACGACGGAGATCTTGATCTCGGAGGTG
>JBEIHL010000928.1:0-1621 GCA_040381375.1 Opitutaceae bacterium | reverse complement strand
CTGGAGCCCGGCGCTCCCAGCTCACTCCCCTTTCTTCTTTTTCTTCCCCGCCGGCGCCTCGACCCGGAAGCCCGGCACCAGGTACTCGAGCCGGCGCGTCATCTGCGCGTTGCCATCGTTCCGCCACGCGGCGGGAAACCAAGCCGGATCGATCGTGAACGCGTGACCGGGCTTTCCGTCCCGCAGGAGCACGACCGTGTTGAGCATCAGATTGACCTCCACCGGATCTGTCGCCGCGCGCAGCGCCGCCGTGATCACGGGTTGCGGCGCCTGCGCACCGATCAGCGCGAGAAACTCCGCCGCCCGCACGCGCACAAGGCGCTCCGGGTCATCCGCCGCCAACCGTTTCGCCGTCGCCACCAGCGGCTCCGCCGCGCGACCGTGGCTGCTGCACGCGATCAGCGCCCAATAGCGTTCCCACGGATTGGCCGCCGCGAGCGCCGCCTCGATCCCCGGCCGCGCCGCCGCAAACGGCGCCAGGCTCAGGTCCGCGACGTCGACGAGCCGGGCGATCTCGGCCCGTCGCGCCGACCCGAACGCGACGGGATTCGCGTATCCGTCTTTCAACAACACCGACTCCGGGAAAAAACTCAGGTCGGGCAGGCCCTTGACCCACGCCGACAGCCGCCCGCGCAGGTCGGCCAGCACCGCGGCCTGCGCCGGATCCGCCGCAAGGTTGACCGTTTCATGCGGATCCTTCTCCAGGTCGAACAGGCTCTCCGGCGCCCGCGGCTCGAAAAACTGCCGCTGCACGGCGTTCAGCTTGCCGGCGCGATAAAGGTCCCGCCACTCGGCGTAGGCCGCCTGCTGATACCGGTAGTTGTTGTGCAGCGCGTCGGGATTGAACGGCTGGTAGTTGCGCAGGTACTTCCACCTGCCCTTCCGCACCGCGCGCACGAGATCGTACTTTTCGTCGAAACGGTCCGCGTAACTGTAAACTTCATCGCGCCCATTGACCTCCGCCGCCGTCACGCCCGCCCCGAGGAAGGGCCGGCCGTCCATCGCCGCCGGCGGCTTCACGCCCGCGAGATTCAGCACCGTCGGCGCGAGATCGACGAATCCCACGAACCCATTGACACGCGAGCCCGGCGCGAACGGCACGAGTGCCCGCCACTTCTCCGGCACGTGCACGACGAGCGGCACATGCAGCCCGCTCTCGAAGATGTAACCCTTGCTCCGGGGGAGCACGCCGCCGTGGTCCCCGTAGAAGAAAATGATCGTATCTTCGAGCAGGCCATCGGCCTTGAGCTGCTCGAGAAACTCGCCGATCTGCCGGTCAACCGCGCGATGCTGGTCCCGCTCGCGCGCATAGGTATAGCGCAGCAGCGGCGTATCGGGGTGATAGGGGAAAAGCGTCACCGCATCGCTCGGCGTCTCATTCGGCTTCGTCCCGACTTCCGCCGCGGGGAACTGCAGCCGGCTCTCGTGCGTGGTTTCGAAGTTCTGCACGTGATAGAACGGCTGGCCCGGCTGACGGTTGCGGTACGTGGCGTGATTCGACGACTCGTTCCACATCCCGTCGTCGCGCAGGTTGTAATCGGTCTTGGCGTTGTTCGTGGTGTGATAGCCGGCCTGCCGCAGGTAGAACGGAAACATGCGCAGTCCCTCGGGCATGGGCGCG
>JBEIHL010000927.1:0-1628 GCA_040381375.1 Opitutaceae bacterium | reverse complement strand
CATCATCACGAAGAAGGAATTCCCCGACGGCTGTGTGCCCAGCACGTGGAGCATCGACCTCCATTTCGCGAAGCAGGAGTACGCGAAGAAATTTCCGGACAATCCCTTCATCTCGATTGCCGAGCACGACCGGCGCATCGACCGCGAGTTCGGCTATCCGATCCCGTATCGCACCCTCTACTCCGTGAACGTTTCGAACATGTTCATGGCCGGCCGGAACATCAGCGTGTCGGACCAGGCGCTCGGCACCGTGCGCGTGATGAAGACGATCGGCATGATGGGTGAGGTCGTGGGCAAGGCGGCCTATGTCGCGGTGCAGAAGAACTGCACGCCGCGCGACGTGTATCACCTCTATTGGTCCGAGATGGATCAGTTGCTCAAGCTGCCCGGCCGCGCCCGACGCATGCCGGACAACACCTTTGACGTCAGCGGCGCAGCGCCGCCGCCGGTCGACGATACCGGTGGCCGCGGCACCGGCGTCAGGCTGGCCAACCTCAAGGGCGTCGTGGTGGACAACAAGGCCGCCAAACTCACCGGCAAGTGGGCGCCCGGGGCCGGCCTGGCGCATGTCGGCACGGACTACGCCTACGCGCGCGGCGCGGGCAACAAGGCCGTCTTCGAGTTGGTGATCCCGTCCACGGGCCGTTACGACGTGCGCTTTGCGACTTCGCCGCACGAAAACCGCGCCACCAATACCGCGATCACCGTCCGCAGCGCCGATGGATCCAAGAGTGTCGTCGTGAACCAGCGGCGGGAGACCGATGACGTTCCACACTGGGTCTCGCTTGGCGTGTACCGGTTCGTCGCCGGCCAGCCGGCCGCCGTCGAAGTCGACGCCGCGAACGCCGACGGCAACGTCCACATCGACGCCGTGCAGGCGCTCCCGGTGCCGTGAGGCGAAGAGGCTGATTCCTTTCAGGAGGACGCAGAGAACGCAGAGATGGGATACCACGGAACCCACGAAAGGTTGCCGGTCCTTTTCGTGTATTTCGTGTGTTTCGTGGTTTTTTCTCCCTCTCCGTCATGAAACAGGCCGCGCTCCAGCTTTACCGTCTCGCCGTCGTCGCGGTCATTGCCTGGCTCCTCCGTGATCTCGCGGTCCGGCAGCGCACCCACGGTGACTCGCCGATCGTCGTCGACGAAGTAAAGAAGCTGCTGCCCGACGCGTATTCACTTCGCCCGGACAGCACAGAGCGCGATGGCTTGTTCGTGCTCGACCGCCAGGGCCGCGAGCTCGGCTATGTCGTGCGCACGCAGCCGTATTGCCGCGATATCATCGGCTACTGCGGCGTGACCGACGCGCTCGTCGTGCTGGGGCCGGACTGGAAGATTCTCGGCCTCACCGTCCACGCGTCCGACGACACCAAAGAGCATGTTCACGACGTGGTGACGGACCGGCGCTTCCTCAAGAAGTGGAATGGCATGACTTGGGAAACCGCCGCCGGGCTCGACCTCAAGCGGGCGGGCATCGAGGGCGTCTCCGGCGCGACGATGACGAGCATGGCGATCGCGCGCAGCGTGAAGGCGAGGCTGCAGTTGAGCAGCGGCCAGATCGCGGCCCGCCCGCCCCTGCAGTTCAGTTGGCGCGATTGGGGCCTGCTGGCGGTGCTCGCGCTCGCGGCGGTCAT
>JBEIHL010000926.1:0-1647 GCA_040381375.1 Opitutaceae bacterium | reverse complement strand
CACCGCGGGCGTCGACCGCGGGTCCGTTGACCGGACAGGCGGCGATCTTCCAACCGTCCTGGTGCAGGGAACGCGTGGCTGACCAGCGGCCGTCGGCAAAGAGCGCGTACCGGTTGTCGCGGATTTCTTCGGCCGTATGACCGCGGTAGGCGACGAAAACGCGGTCGCCTGGCAGGGTCGCGACGGTGTTCTGGCAGCACGTGCAGACATCGGGATCGACGGTCCATTCGCCGAGGCTGCTGCCATCAGGGGCGAGCAGGCGGGCGAGCAGCTTCATCGACGGCGCGTACGGGGCGTTGGGATCGCGGGCCGGCCGGGGCGCCTTGGGGTCACGCTTGGGCCGGGGGGCGGCGTTCGGATCGCGCGTTCGGGCGCTTTCCAACCATACGGCGAGCGTGCGTCCTCCGCTCAACGGGGCGAGCGCGACAAACTCATGGCCCAGTCGCGCGGGCGCGCTCCACGTCGCGCCGCGATCGGTCGAACGGGCGAACCAGCCATCGTAACCGTGCCCATCGGTCGAGGAGCGTTGAAACCACTGTGCCGTCAGCGCGCCGTCCGTGCCCACGGCCAGCGAGGCGAAGTCGGCCCAGTTTTCCATGAGCAGCGGTGTCCGGACAATCGTCTGCGGGGCGGACCACGCGGCGGCGCCCGGTTCAAGGGTGGCGAGCTGGAGCACTTTCTCGCCTGCGGCGGCAGCGGGTTCGCTCCACGTGAGGTAGAGCGTGCCGTCGGCACCGGTGGCGAGGTTGGAACACTGCGAACCGGCTCCGGCCGGCGTGGCCAAGGCGGTGGAGGCGAGCGCGGTGGATGCGGAGACTGAACTGATCTGGGCGGAAACGACGGCGGCTCCTACGATGAGGGCGGCGAGGGCGAGCAGCAGAGGACTCGATTTCATGAGAGGATGAGACCCGCGGGGTGGAGCACTCCGCTTGCGATTGAAGACGACAGGGTGAACTCAGAACGAGACGCGGGTGCTGAACTCCGCCGTACGCGGGTCGGCCAGGCGGCGGATCGTGGTGCCGGCGACCGATTCATAGTCTTCGTCGAGCAGGTTGCGACCACGCAGGGTGAAGTGCCACTTCCGCCATGAGTAGGTGGCGGCGGCGTCGAGCGTGACGTACCCTTCCGCGACCACCGAGTTGTTGTTGTTGCCGAAACGGTCGCTCACGTAGCGCGGGCCGCCGCTGAGGGCGAAGCCGTTGGCGAACCGTTTCGCGACGAAGAAATTCGCGACCCACTGCGGCACGTTGCTCGGGCGCTTGCCGGCGCGGGAGATGATACTCGTGCCAAGGTTCTCGTTGAAGTCCGCGAATTCAGATTCCGTGCGGGCGCCGTTGAGTTCGTCCCGCCAGCCCTGTCCCGGAGAGATGGCGATTGCGACTTCGGCGCCCTTGGATTTCTGGGCGCCGATTTGCTGGCTCACCCGCAGTCCGGTCGCGGGGTCGAGCGTGCTGGTCAGCAGGTCCTTCTTGAGCAGATCGTACACCGCCACCGTGGCGTCGAGCTTCCCGCGGAGAAACGTGCCCTTGATGCCCGCTTCATACTGCCGGCCTTTTTGCAGCGAATAGTCGGCGTTCGCGGCGGTGAGGCCGACGAGCTGCGTGACGGGCTCGGCGGCGCGACTGAAGGACGCGTAGGAGTTGATCT
>JBEIHL010000925.1:0-1655 GCA_040381375.1 Opitutaceae bacterium | reverse complement strand
GCGCGGCCGTCCCAGGCCGCTGTCCGATCCGATGCGGCCGGGGGCGGCCGCGCTCCCGGGGCAGGATCAGACTGGCTCGTTGATCACCGGGTTGGTCAGCGCGCCGATCTTCTCGATGTCGATCGTCACGCTGTCACCGGCCTTCAGCCAAATGGGCGGATTGCGGGCGAAGCCGACGCCGTGCGGCGTGCCGGTGAGAATCACGGTGCCGGGCACGAGGGTTTTGCTGCTGCTCAGGTACTCGATGATCGCGGGCACGTCGAAGATCATGTCGTCCGTGTTCCAGTCCTGCAGCGTTTCGCCGTTCAGAATCGTGCGGATGCGGAGGGCGTTCGGGTTGGGTATCTCGTCGCGCGTGACCAGCACCGGACCGAGCGGGCAGAAGGTGTCGAAGCTCTTGCCCTGGCACCACTGGCCGCCGCCGCCGTTGCGTTGCCAGTCGCGGGCCGAGACGTCGTTGGCGCAGGTGTAGCCGAGCACGTAGTCGAGCGCCTGCGCGCGGGAGACGTTCTTGCAACGTTTGCCGATCACGACCGCGAGCTCGCATTCGTAGTCGACGCTCGTGCTCGGTAGCTTCACCGGCAGCTCGATCGGGTCGCCGGGGTTCTGCAGCGCGGCGGTGTTTTTCACGAACAGCACCGGATAGGGCGGGGTGGGGCTGTTGCTTTCGGCGGCGTGCTTCTTGTAGTTGAGCCCGATGCACAGGATGTTCGTGGCGACCACCGGCGCGAGGGTCTTGCCGGGCTGGACGACACGGTCGGTGACGCGGAAGTCGCCGTAGATATCGCCGCTGATTTCGCGGGCGGAGCCGTCGGACTGGACCGCGGCAAAGGCCGGGCCGCTGGGGGTGAGGTGGCGGAGGATGCGCATGGGAGGGACGGCAGTTGAAAGTTGAAGGCTGAAAGTTGAAAGCCGGAAAACCGGGTGACGTCACCACCGCAGGAGGCCTCGTCGACGCGAGGGCCGCGAGTGGCGCCGATGTTTCGAGTTTCACCGCTCGAATTTCAACTCGCGGACCGGCGCTGCGCCGGCCAGCGCCCCCGCCATGTCCGCGCTCCCAGGGGGGATCACGCCTGCGCGGCGTACGCTTCCATCCCGACACATGAGCAGACCAGATTCCGATCGCCGTAGACGTTGTCGACGCGGCCGACGGCGGGCCAGAACTTGCTCGCGCGGGTGAAGCGATCCGGGAACGCGGCGGTTTCGCGGGAGTAGGGGCGGGTCCATTCGTCGCCACAAACCACGCGGGCGGTGTGGGGCGCGTGCTTCAGCGGATTGTTGGCCTTGTCGGACTCGCCGTTCGCGACCGCCTGCATTTCGCCATGGATCGAGATCATCGCCTCGCAGAAGCGGTCGAGTTCGGACTTCGCCTCGCTCTCCGTCGGCTCGATCATGAGTGTGCCGGGGACGGGAAACGACATGGTGGGCGCGTGATAGCCGTAGTCCATGAGCCGCTTCGCGGCGTCCTCGACCTCGAGGCCGTGTTTCTTCCACGCCCGGAAATCGACGATGCACTCGTGCGCGATCAGCCCGGCGTTGCCGCGGTAAAGCACCGGGAAGAATTTCTCCAGGCGCTTGGCGACATAGTTGGCATTGAGGATGGCGACTTTCGTCGCGGCCGTCAGGCCGTCGGGTCCCATCATGCGGATGTACAT
>JBEIHL010000924.1:0-1666 GCA_040381375.1 Opitutaceae bacterium | reverse complement strand
AGCGCCCGCCTGGCCGAACCGGCCCCCCAGCATGTCGGCAACCGCCGCGTCCGCCTCGGCCCGGTCGGCGGCGATCACCACGCCCTTGCCCGCCGCGAGGCCGTCGGCCTTGATCACGATCGGGATCGCTCGCGGACGGAGATAGTAGAGCGCCGGTGCCACGGCGTCGAAGAAGGCCGCCGCCGCCGTGGGAATCCGATACTTCATCAGCACCTGCTTGGTGAAGATCTTCGAGGCCTCGAGCCGCGCGCCGTCGGCCTTCGGGCCGTACACGGGAATCTGCAGCTCCTGCAGCCGATCCGCGAGGCCGAGCGACAGCGGCACCTCGGGACCGACGACGACGAACTCGATCCGCTCGCGCTGGGCCAGCGCCACGAGACCGGGGACATCGTCCGCGGCGACGTTCACGCAGGTCACGTCCTGCGCGATGCCGGCATTGCCCGGAGCGCAGAGGACGCGCGGGCGCGACCGCGAGGCAAGCAGCGCCCGGACGAGGGCATGTTCGCGCCCGCCCGAACCCACCACTAAAACGGACTTGGGAAGTGCGTTGTTGGCCACGCGGCGAAAGACAGAGCGCCCGCGCACGAATAACAAGAATTTTGGGCGCGGAATTAACCACTGATGGGATTCATCAATGGATGAATCCAGGGTGAGAGCTTCCGGCTGATCGCCTTCAGCGCCAAAGATGGGGTCTGCTGATCGCAGACCGAGAGCCTGCGATTAGCAGGCCCGGGTTGGTTGCTCCGCCGATGAGGCGGAGCGCATGAACAAGGATTCATCGTTGATGAATCCCATCAGTGGTCTCTCCCCTCAGAGCACCTGCAGCTTCCTGCGGTAGAACGCCACGACCTCTTCCGGATCGTCCGTGAACAGCACGTAGTCCGACATCCACGCCGGCGCGCGCTTGGTCTCGATCATGGTGTGCAGTTGGCGCTGCAGGTCGGACCAGAATTTCGCGTTGAAAAACACGTACGGAATCCGCGGTCGGATCCCGAGCTTGAGGTTGCATAGTTCGATGCCGACTTCCTCGAGCGTGCCGACGCCGCCGACGTTGAAGATGCAGAAATCGGCCGCCTCGAACCATTTTTGCCGGAAGTGCCGCGCGGACTCCTGGAAGGTGTTGAAAAAATCCACCCCCAGCTCCGGCGGCTGCGCCTCGAGTTCGAGGAAGCACGCGCCGGTGAGCGCGCCCTTGGCCCGCGCCTGATCGGTCGCCAGCCGCATCACGCCGCCACCGCCCCCGGTCAGCACCCCGAGGTTGTGACCGATGAACGACGTCAGCTTGTCCACCAGCACCGAGATCCGGTCCGTGTCGACTTGCTCGAGTCCCCAGGCCGAACCGTAGAACGCGAGGATGGTCGACTCCTGGAACTTGCGCGCGCTTTCCTCACGCACGAAGAAGCCGTGGTCCCGCTTGTAGGCGTGCAGGTAGATGTCCTTCGTCAATTCGTCGTACCAGTACACGTTGATTCCGATGGCGACGAGGGTGTCGATACGCGCGTGGTCGTTGCTCGAAAGGAAATAGCCGTGCGTGCGCGACGCCTTGCGGAAAACGATCCGCTTCAACCTGAGGTCACCCATGCGGGTCAGCAGTTCGATGTGCTCCAGCAGCGACGGAAAGTAATCGAGCACAAGGGTGTCGGCGTTGTCGGGGACCGCATCGAGT
>JBEIHL010000923.1:0-1669 GCA_040381375.1 Opitutaceae bacterium | reverse complement strand
GCCACCGCTCCCAAGGGCGAGCCGGCCCCGGTGGTCGGTCTCGCGGCCGCGCCGTCCAGCGGAGGAGGTATTTACTCTTCCACTACGGACACGACGTCCGCGGCGCCGCTCTTCAATCCCGAATCGCCGGCCGTGGCGCTGCCCGCATCCGCCGCCGGCGGCGCGCGGATCACGCCCACGCGCCCTGGCACTCCCGTCGCGGGCGTGCTGGTCGCGGAGCCGGTGTCGGAGGTGACGCCGGCCGCGTCGTATAGCGTGAAATCGGGCGACAGCCTCTGGACGATCGCCCGGAAGCACAACCTCACGGTCGCGCAGCTCACCGCCGCGAACAGCCTCTCCGCCAATGCCCCGCTCCAGCCCGGCCAGAAGCTGGTCATTCCCAGCCGTCCGACGGTGCCGTCCAGCAGCGGCTCGACGCCCGCCGCCAAAGCCGCGTCCGGTTCCCCGGGAACCGCCTCGACCCGCGCGCCGGGCGATGTGGTGAAGCATGTCGTGAAGTCCGGCGAAACCCTCGGGGCGATCGCGCGCCGCTACGACGTGCGCCAGGGTGACTTGTCCGTGCTGAACAACATCTCCGACCCGGCGAAGATCCGCCCCGGCATGGAGCTGGTTATTCCCGGTTACAAGGCGCCGGCGTCCAAGTCCGGCAAGAGCACCAAGTCGTCCTCCGGCAGCACCGCGAAGGCCCCCGCTCCCGCGCCGTTCCCGGTGCCGGCACCCGAGCCGGTGACTCCCGTGGTGATCGATCCGGCCCCCGCGCCGATCCCGGTCCCCGCCGCGCCGCCGCCGGTGCCGGTGATCAACATCGACGAAGCCCCGAAGCAGCCCTGAACCACGCGACGTTTTTCCGGTCATGCGCAGTCCACGCGTCGACGATACCGGCCCTTCCGGCTCCCTCGTCAATCCCGCCTCGATCATCATCGTCTGCGCGCTCGGCCTCGCCCTTCTCGGCGTCACGATCCTCTTCAGCGCGAGTGCCTGGTTCAAGCAGGGGCCGTACTACTACCTGAACAAGCAGCTCATCGGGGTGATCGCCGCGGGCGTGCTCTGTTTCGTGGTCAGCCGGCTCAATCTCGATTACCTGCGCCGTTACGCGTGGTGGATTGCGGGCGCCTGCCTGTTCGGGCTGCTGCTGGTTCTCGTCGTGGGCATCAATGTCAACGGCAGCCGCCGCTGGCTCGGCTATGGTTCGATCCGGCTGCAGGTCTCGGAGTTCGCCAAGCTCGGGCTTGTCTTCTGCCTCGCCCACTACCTCGCGCTCAACCAGACGCGGATCGGCGAGTTCAAGCGCGGCTTCTTCTATCCGCTCGCGCTCATCGGCGGGTTTGCCGGGCTCACGCTGCTCGAGCCCGACTTCGGCGTGGCGGCGCTGATGGTGGCGGTGGGGATGGTGCTGCTGTTCCTCGCGGGGGCGCGGTGGCGCTACATTCTCCCCACGGTCGCGATCGTCGGCGGACTCTTCACCGTCGCTGTCCTCCAGAACCCGAACCGGCTGCGGCGCATGACGGAATTCCTGAGCGAGGAAAAATCCTACCAGCTCCGCCAGGGTTTGGCCGCGTTCGCCGCGGGCGGCGTGGAAGGCGCGGGTCTCGGCCAGGGCCGCCAGCAACTGAGCTACCTGCCGGAGGCGCACACGGACTACATTTTCTCCGTCGTCGGCGAGGAACTC
>JBEIHL010000922.1:0-1674 GCA_040381375.1 Opitutaceae bacterium | reverse complement strand
GAAAGCGCATCTCCGCGGTGAGGTAAAAGTGGATGCCGTACCACAGCGCGAGGACGAGGGCGCCGGCGAAGGCGGGCAGCAGGATCCGGAAGGCGGGATGGGACATCGCGGGGATCAGGCAGCGGGCGGGGCGGACAGGTTCGGGCCGGGCGCGGATTCGACCGAGCGGAGATCGCGCGACACGGTGGCGACGAGATCGAGGTAATCGCGCGACAGGCGCGTCTCCTGCGTGCGCGGGTAGGGCAGCGGCACCGCGATTTCACGGTGAATCCGGCCCGGCTGGGCGGCGAGCACGAGGATGCGGTTGGAGAGAAACACCGCTTCCGCCACGGAATGGGTGACGAAGAACGCCGTCCAGGCCGCCTGCTCGCGAATCGCCAGCAGTTCCTCGTTGAGGTGCTCGCGTGTCATCTCGTCGAGCGCCCCGAAAGGCTCGTCGAGCAGCAGCAGCTTCGGCGCGAGCGCGAGGGCGCGGGCGATGGACACGCGCATTTTCTGGCCGCCCGAAAGCTGGCGGGGATAGGCCGCGGCCTTTTCCCCCAGGCGGACGAGTTCGAGCACCCGCCGGGTGGTGGCGGCGCGCGTCTCGGCTGGCACGCCGCGGAGCCGTTGCGGCACCTCGATGTTGTGCGCGACGGTGAGCCACGGCAGCAGCGTAGGCTCCTGGAACACAAACGCGAGATCCGCCGCGGCCGCGTCGGGCGTCCGGCCGGCGACGACCAGCTCGCCGCTGGTGAGCGGACTCAGTCCGGCGAGCAGCCGCAGCGCGGTCGACTTGCCGCAGCCACTCGGACCGATGAGCGAAATGAAATCGCCGGGCTGCGCGGCGAAGGTGATCCGGTCGAGCACGAGCGGCCCGTCGCCAAAGCGCTTCGTGACGTTGCGGAATTCGACCAATGGAGCCGCCGACATGCGGCCAAGGAGTGGCGGGCACGACGGACGAGGGCGAGTGGGAAGTTGGCGGGGCCTTGGGGCGGCGGTCGACCTCCGCGTTCGAATGCTCACGCGGGTGCCTGCGTTCGCGCCGTGGTGGCGGTTACGTCAGTCGCATTTCGTCGCACGCGATCGTGTAGCGGGTGCGCGTCAGGCGCAGCCAGTCGTTGAAGTCAGGAATCTCGACGCCCGCTTCCTCGAGCCAGACCGGCGAGGGCAGCTCGGGGATCTTCTCCCCGGGAACGCAGAACAGCGAACGGGCCCAGCGGGCGGTCGCGAGGATCATCGCGAGCTGGCGGTGTTCCGGGGCGCTTTCCGGATCGAGCTGGTAGCGGACGACGGCGGCGATCGGGGCGGGAAAATCCCACCGCTCCAGCAGCGCGGCGCCGGCCTCGGCGTGCGAGAAACCCAGCCACTCCCGTTCTGCAGGGGCAAAGTCGAGCGGGTAGCCGGCCGATGCGATCTTTCGGATGCGCCGCTGTTTGGCCGCATGGCGATCAATGACGAGCAAACCCAGCCCGTGCATCAGGCCCGAGGTATATGCGTCGTCGCGATCCGCGTTGGATCGCTCGGCCAGGGCACCGGCTGCCATCGCGCACGCGACGGCGCGTTGCCAGAGTTCTTGCGCGCTCATGCCGTAGGCGGACAGCGGCCGGCCGACGAGTTGCGAAGCTACGGCGTAAGTCACGAGTTCCTGGACACCCTTCAGCCCGACGCGCTGGATGCCCTCCTTCACCTACT
>JBEIHL010000921.1:0-1686 GCA_040381375.1 Opitutaceae bacterium | reverse complement strand
GCGAGCTCGACGATGCCGCCGGCACCCAGGCCCATCGCGAGATTTTCAAACGCAGCCTCGACGTGGCCCGCGCCCTCAACTGCGACCTGCTCCGCGTCTTCACCTTCCTGCGCCAGCCGAATCCGCTCGAGCCCAAGCGCCTCGACCGCGTCGCCGAGGGCCTCCAGGGGCTGGTCGATCTCGCGAAGGGTTCCGGCGTCCGCATCGGCATCGAAAACGAGCACTCCTGCTTCGTCGCCACGGTGGAGGAAATGGAGGCGGTGCTTGCCCGCGTTACCGATCCGAGCGTCGGTGCGATCTGGGATCCGTGCAACGTCCTCTACGTGCCCGGCGCCGCGGTGCCGCACGCCAGCGATCTCGCCCGATTGGGGAAGCGACTTTTTCACCTCCACGTCAAGGACGCCGTCCGCCGTTCGCCCGCGACGTCGAATGCCCTCATCGCCGTCGGCATGCCGATCGGCACCGGTGAGGTCGACTGGCGCTCGCACCTGCGCGTGCTGCAGGCCACCGGTTACAAGGGCATGCTCTCCCTCGAAACGCACTGGCGCCTCGAGAAGATCGACGAATCCCTGCTGCATCTGCCGGCTGGATACGGGTTCTCCCACGGGGGCGAGCCCGCGACGCGCATCTGTCTCCACACGACCAAGGCGGTCGTGGATTCGCTCTGAGGTTTGCCCCTGGGAGCGCGGCCGCGCCGTCCGTCCCCGTCCGCATCCGAGTGAAATGCGGCCGGGGACGGCCGCGCTCCCAGGAAGAACAATCCCACACCAGTCTCAGACTGTCGCCTCGGCCATCGCCGGCGTCGCTGACTCCGCCGCCGCCGGATTCGTGATGCCCTCGAAAACCAGCCGCAACACCTGATTCAGGCCGCGCTCCTTGACCTTGGGATCACCGAGGTCGAGCTCGAGGCTCTGCGAAAGCGAAAACCGGTTCGAGTGGTAGATGAAGCACAACCCGATGAAGTGAATCATCAAGTGCGTGACATCGAGGTCGCCGCGGAATTCACCCGTGGTAACTCCGTCCTGCACGATCGCCCGGAAACGCGCGAAAAACGGGTTCTTCGTCAGCAGGTGGTTTTCCTTGGTCAAGTGCCGCCCCTTCTCGAGATTTTCCCACTGCAGCAACCGCGTGAACTCCGGCTCCAGATCGAGAAACTCGAAATAACTCTCCAGCAGTCGCGACAGCTTTTCCCGCGGACTGCGGCCGCGCTCGACGGCGTGAAATTCGATCTCCTCGATTCGCTTGTAGACTTCGGAAAGCGCCGCCTCGAAGAGGGCGTCCTTGCTGCCAAAGTAGTGATAGACCATTCGCTTGTTCACCCTAGCCTGACCGACGATTTGATCGACGGAAACGGCGTGGAAGCCGTGTTTGGCGAAGAGGCGGATCGCCGCCTGGAGGATGCGACGGCGCGTGCGATCCGGGTTGCGCGGAACCGGTTGAGTTGAAGCCATAGGGGTTGAGCCGGACCGTGGCACAACACCCCCGGCCTGAGAAGCGCAAAAGCCGGGTCGCGGTTACTTGGCCGGTTACTTGCGCAGTTACTTAGCCGGTTACTTGTCGGGTCACTTGCAGGCGGCCATGAAACGGAGAAACGCCGTCGTACCGGCGTCCAGTTCGCGACTCACGATAAACTCATCCTTCGTGTGCGCCTGCGCGATGCTCCCCGGACCGAATGCCACCGCGGGG
>JBEIHL010000920.1:0-1699 GCA_040381375.1 Opitutaceae bacterium | reverse complement strand
GGACCAACCACCCGCATGCGATCTATTCCCACGCGGCCTACGACGACACGCGGGAGACCCCGCCCGAGACCCCGCCCGCCTCGCTGCAGTACGACCTGTGGCTGGGTGTCGCGCCCGTGCGGCCGTACCGCCGCAGCCGGAGTCACCAAGTCTGGCGTGGCTACGTGGACTACGGGTGTGGTGCGCTTGGTGACTGGGCGTGTCACCAATTGGACGCGGCCAACTATGCGCTCGATCTCGGAGCGCCCGCGAGCATCGAGGCCGCGGGGACCGAATTGAAGCGCGGCACGTATCCGGTTTCCAATACGCTCACGTTTCAGTTTCCGGCGCGCGGCGAGCGCCCACCGGTGGAGATCAAGTGGTTCGACGGCGGACTCTTTCCCTCGCTGCCGGTGCCGGACTTCAAGTTTGCCCAGGCCGGCGGCAGCATTTTCTACGGCGAGAAAGGTATTCTTTGGGTGGGATCGCACAGTTCGACCGCACGGCTGCTGCCGGAAAAATGGATGCAGGACATGCGCGGGTCGCTGCCGCCGAAGAGCCTGCCGCGGGTGTCGGGTGGGCCGCATCAGGAGTGGGTGAACGCGATTCGCGAGGGGAAGCGTTGCGGTTCCGACTTCAACTACGCGGCCCCGCTGGCCGAGACCGCTCTGCTCGGCGTCGCGGCGCTGCGCGCCCGGGCGCGGCTCGAATGGGATCCGCTGGCGATGCGTTTCACAAATCACTCCGAGGCCAATGCCCTCATCGGCCCCGGCTATGCCTATCGTTCCGGCTGGGGCGTTTGAATGCGGCCGGCTTTTCGCTTTGCTCCTCCCATGACATCCATCTCGCTACGCTCCGGCGGGCGCCGGATTGCCGGAACGATCCTATGCGCGGTCCTGGCCGCGTGGCCGCTTCCCGCGGCGGAGTCGCCGACGCCGCACGCGTTCCTGCAGGAGCTCTGTGACGACTTCGGCGGGCGGCTCACGGGTTCGCCCGGCAACGTCGGCGCGATGAAACGTTTGGAGCAGGCGCTGCGCGACCTCGGCGTCACGACGCAACGGCAGACGTTCAGCATGCCTGGCTGGGAACGGGGCGAGGACCGGGTGGACCTGCTGGCGCCGCTCGCGCGCCGGCTCCGGGTCGCGGCCTTGAGCTATACGTCGCCGCATCCCGCGTTCGAGGCGGACGTGGTGAACATCGGTCAGGGCGCGGCCACCGACTATCCGGCGGCCGACGTATCCGGAAAAGTGGGACTGCTGGCGGCGGGCACGCCGTTGCAGGCGCGCGAGCTGGCGCGGATCGCGGAGGCCCGCGGCCTGCGCGGGATTCTGTTCATCAACCGCGAGGGCGGCGGCCAGTTGCTGGCCCGCACGGGCAGCTTCACCGGCGAGCCGTTGCCCCTGCCGGTGTATTCGCTCGCGCAGGAGGAGGGACACTGGCTGCAACGGCTTCTCGCCCGCGGCCAGGCGGTCCGCGTCCGCATGGAGACGAAATCACGCGGCCGGCCGGTCGAGACCGCGAACCTGGTGGCGACGATTCCCGGCCACGAGTCCGGTCGCGTGATCGTGGGTGCGCACTTCGACAGCTGGGACCTCGGGCAGGGGGCGATGGACAACGGCATTGGCATTGCGCAGCTCTATGCGCTGGCGCGCGCGCTTCGGGGGACTAAACCGCAGTGCACGATCGAGCTCATCTGGTTCAACGGCGAGGAGCAGGGGCT
>JBEIHL010000919.1:0-1703 GCA_040381375.1 Opitutaceae bacterium | reverse complement strand
GGGCTGAGGTCGTCGACGGTGAAGGTCGTTCGCGCGAACGGCGGCGGGTTCGTGGGGAACGGCTGGGTCGGCGAGACGCGCTCGTTTGGCATGTCCGACCTCGGCACGGGCCGCTCCTCGATCGGCCAGATCGGTTTGCCCGTTTCGCGCTCGAAGACCCACACGTAGCCCTGCTTCGTGACCTGCGCCACGACGTCGATCGGGCGGCCCTCGCGGCGGATCGTGAGCAGCTTCGGCGCGGTCGGGGCGTCGTAGTCCCAGATGTCGTGCCGCACCATCTGGTAGTGCCAGAGCCGCTTTCCGGTGCGGACGTCGAGCGCGAGCAGGCAGTCGGAGTAGAGATTCTCGCCCACGCGGTCGGCGCCGTAGAAGTTGTACTTCGCGCTGGCGGTGGGGGCGAAGAGGATGCCGCGTTTCTCGTCGACGGAGAACTCCGACCAGACATTGGCGCCGCCGACGGTCAGGCGCGCGTCCGCGGGCCAGGTTTCGGCGCCGGGTTCGCCGGGCCGCGGGATGGTGCGGAACGTCCACACGAGCTGGCCGGTGCGCGCGTGGTACGCGCGGATGTCACCCGGAGCGGAGCCGTAGCCCTGGTTGGTGGCCGAGCCCAGGATGATGAGGTCCTCGAAAACGCGGCCGGGACTCAGCGACTGCACGAGCTGGAACGCGGCCGGGTCGCGGTCGAGACCCTGCTTCAGGTCGACGCTGCCGCCTTGGCCGAACGACGTGACGGGCTTGCCGGTGCGGGCGTCGACGGCGCGGAGCGCGTGGTTGCTGGCGAAGAGCAGGTGCCGGTGGGTGCGATCCTTCGACTCCCAGTAGTTGATGCCGCGGGTGGTGATGACCTTCGTGTCCCGCGGCTGCTGATACGTCCAGACTTCCCGGCCCGTGGCCGCGTCCAGGGCGACGATGGAACTGCCCTTGCCCATCACGTACATGAGGTCGTCGACGACCACCGGGTTGAAAAAGAACTTCCGGTCCTCGCCGATCGGATAACTCCACGCGACCTGCAGCCGGGCGACGTTTTCCCGCGTGATCTGCGTGAGCGACGAATACTGCGCCGAATCCGCGGCTCCGCCGAAGTCACGCCACCCGGCATGCGGATCCTGCGCTGGGGCCGTCAGGGCGGGAAGGAGCAGCGCGGCGCAGAGAACGAAGGGGGTGCGTTTCACGAGGACGATTACGGCGAAACGCCGGGCTGCGCCAAACCTATTGCGAGGACTCTGACGATCACATACCGGCCAATCTTTAGACCGGATGGCAGGATGGGCAGGATGGGGAATTCAATCGCAACGAATGCATCTCGTCCCACGGGCTGACCCGGAATTCATCCTGTCCATCCTGTTCATCCTGTCTACCGGTTGCCTTGGTTTCCCCGCTGGCCGCGGTGCGACCTCAGTTGTGATGCTTGAGCTTGTCGCTCTCGGCCGTGCCCTTCGCGGCGCCCTTCGGCGGATTGATCATGATGTGCGCGCGATGCGTGCCCGCATCCATGATCCAAGGGGCGCCGTCGGCGAGCGGGGCGAGCGGAATGCCCGTCGATTCGACCGTGGCGTAGGGAATGTAGATCACATAGCGGGTGTAGAGCTCGGTGACCTCGCCGGTCGCGTCGTCCACTTTCCCCGATGTGACATTCAGGATGCTCCGGTCCGGCATCGGCAGCTTGCCGGACTTCACCTCGTTCTCGCGGATCTTGAAGATCT
>JBEIHL010000918.1:0-1743 GCA_040381375.1 Opitutaceae bacterium | reverse complement strand
TCCTGCGGGTGTTCGCCGCCCAGTGGATGATTCTGTTTCTGCTGGGCTGAGGTGGAGCAGCCAGTCCTCAGGCTGCTTTTCTTTCCTGAGAGCTCATAGACAACGATCCATGCCGATCAGCCTGGGGACAGGCCGATCCACCTGCGGCGATCAAATCGTCCGCGAGTGCTGCCGAGCCCCCGGCTCCAGGGTGCCGTCGAAACGCATCGCGATGACTCGCAGCAGCGGAATGCCGGTCGCCGTGACTTCGAGTCCGCCTGGCACCGCGCGCAACAGGCCATCGGTCTTCAAATCGTCCAACCCCGCGAGCTCCTTGGCGTAGGTCGACGCAAAATCGACACCGGTCTCCCGCGAGAGGCCCGAAAAATCGAGGCGGCGGTCGCACATCAGCCGCATGATGATCGTGCGCCGGCGCGTATCCTCGGCGGTGAGACGCAGGCCGCGCTCGATCGGCAGCCGGCCGGCATCGAGGGCCGCGCGCCACTCCGGCAGCGTCTTCAGGTTCTGGCGGTAGGTATCCGGCGTATTCGAGATCGACGAGATGCCAAAGCCGTAGAGGGACGCACCCGCCTGCGTGCTGTAGCCCTGGAAATTGCGGTGCAAGGTTCCGGCCCGCTGTGCCACCGCCATCGAATCGTCAGGCCGCGCGAAATGATCCAACCCGATGTCGGCGAAGTCCGCGGCGGTCAGGCGCTCGTGCGCCACGGCAAACATCGCGAGCTTTTCTTCCGCGCCCGGCAGTTGCTCCCGATCGTCGAATATTTTTTGCGCGGGCTTGATCCACGGCACGTGCGCGTAACTGAAGACCGAGAGCCGGTCGGGCCCGAGCGTCAGGACGTCATCCACGGTGCGCGCAAAACTCGCGGGGGTTTGCAGCGGCAGTCCGAAAATCAGGTCGACGTTGATCGACCCGAAGCCGTTTTCCCGCAGCCATTCGAACGCCTGGCGATTCACCTCCTGCGGCTGGATCCGGTGCACGGCGAGTTGGACGCGGGGATCGGTGTCCTGCACGCCGAGCGACGCCCGGTTGGCGCCGATTTCCCGCAGCGCCACGATGTGATCCTCGGTCAGCCGGCGCGGATCGATCTCGACACTGAATTCGCAATCGGGCGCCCGGTTCGGAAAGGTCTCCCAGATCAGGGCACCGAGCCGGCGCAGCTCGTCGGGCGGGAAGAAGGTCGGCGTCCCGCCGCCAAAATGCACCTGCGTCACCGGCCGCCGGCCGTTCATCCGTGCCGCCGTGAGCTTCACTTCACGCACGAGGTCGTCGAGGTAATCGCAGGCGGAATCGCGCCGCAGCGTGATCACCGTGTTGCAGCCGCAGAACCAGCAGCGTGATTCGCAGAACGGCAGATGAAAATAGAGCGAGAGCGGCGAGGTCTCCGACGCATTGTCATCCACGATCGCCCGCTCGAGTTCCAGCGGCCCCAGGTCCGCGGTGAACTTGGTGGCCGGCGGATACGACGTGTACCGCGGCCCGGGAATCGAATACTTCCGGATCAGGTCCAGATCGAGCGGCCCGGTCGCGGCAGGCTGGGTTGCAGTGGGCAGGGTCATGGCGTCGAGGAAGAAAAACATCCTCTCACACCCGACGGCAAGCCGCTGCGCCGGGCTTGCGGGAGAGTGCGCAGATCTTGCGGGAACCATTAGGCTGCACCCATCACACGCGGCCTGAATGCAACCCGACCAACCGGACGATAGGATGAACAGGAATTATACCGATAGCCCCAAGCTTTTGGACTT
>JBEIHL010000917.1:0-1753 GCA_040381375.1 Opitutaceae bacterium | reverse complement strand
GAGCTCGGGGTCGAGGCCATCCGGCTGGCGACCGCTACGCTGCGGGCCATGGCGCGCGGCGGCATTCACGATCATCTCGGCGGCGGCTTTCACCGCTACTCGGTTGATGAAGGGTGGTTCGTGCCGCACTTCGAGAAGATGCTCTACGACCAGGCGCAGATCGCGGTGAACTGTCTAGAGGCGCGCCAGGCGACCGGTGACGAACGCTTCGCGTGGATGGCGCGCGGGATCTTCGATTACGTGGCGCGCGACCTGACGAGTCCGACGGGGGGATTCTTCACCGCCGAGGACGCCGACAGCACCGTGCCGGATCCGGCTCCGGGCGAAGCCACCCACGCGGAGGGCGCTTTCTACGTCTGGCGGGCGGACGAATTGCGCGACGTGCTCGGCTCGGATTATGCGCTTTTCGCCGCGCACTACGGCGTCGAGGAAGGCGGCAACGTCCCGGCCCGGCTCGACCCGCACGGCGAGTTCCGCGGCCGCAACATCCTCGCGCAGCGCCGCCCGCTGGCCGACACGGCGCGCCAGTTTGCCCTCACGCCCGAGGAAACCAGCGACCGCCTGCTTGGGCTGCTCGGCCGGGTGCGCGACGTGCGGGCGAGACGGCCGCGTCCGCACCTCGACGACAAGATTCTCACCGCCAACAACGGCCTAATGATCTCGGCCCTCGCCCGCGCGCATCAAGTGCTCGGGGCGGAGGACGGCCCGCGCTATCTCGTCGCGGCGACGCGCGCGGCTGATTTCCTCGCGCGGGAACTGCACAATGCCCAAAGCGGCGTGCTGTACCGATCCTGGCGCGAGGGGCGAAGCGGGACCGAGGCGTTTGCGGAGGATTACGCGTACCTTATCCAGGGACTGCTCGATCTGTATGAAGCCTCGTTTGAACTGCGCTGGCTGCAGTGGGCGGAGTGGCTGCAGACGACGATGGACGTCCGGTTTGGGGACGAGGCGCGCGGAGGTTATTTCAACTCGGCAGCGGGCGATACCAGCATCGTGCTGCGTCTGAAGGAAGATTACGACGGGGCCGAGCCGGCGCCGAGCAGCGTGGCGGCGATGAATCTGCTGCGGCTGGCCGCGATTACGAACGACGAGGTGCCCCGCGAGCGCGGAAGACACACGCTGGAGGCGTTTCGCGACCGCTGGAGCCAGGCGCCCCAGGCGATGCCGCAGCTGCTGTGCGCGCTCGAACTGGCGCTCGAGACGCCGCGTCACGTGGTGCTCGCGGGCGATCCGGCACGGGAGGATTTCCGAGCGCTGGCGGCGGTGGTTCACGAAGGAATCGGCCCGCGGCGGATCCTGCTCGCGGCCACCGGAGGCGAGGATCAGGCGTGGCTCGCCCGGCGGGCGCCGTGGCTGGCGGGCATGACTCCGCTCGACGGGCGGGCGACCGCGTACGTGTGCGAGGAGTACGCGTGTCAGGCGCCGGTAAATGAGCCGGCCGCGTTGCGAGCCCTGTTGCAGTGATTTTCAGGTTGCTGCATGCCCGGCGTCGGCCCAAGTGAGTCGTCTTTGGACGCGGCTGCGTCCGCCCCGTCTCATCCGCTTACCCATCCCTGTGAAGATTCTCACTGTCGAAGACGATTCCGTCGCGCGTGCGGTCCTGCGCCAGGCGCTTGTTCGTCTCGGACACGAAGCGGTCGAGGCGCCCGACGGAGACGGCGCGTGGGACCTGTTGCAGAAGACGGAAACGGTTCGCGTCGTGGTCAGCGACTGGATCATGCCGAACAGCGACGGCCTCGAATTGTGCAAGCGG
>JBEIHL010000916.1:0-1763 GCA_040381375.1 Opitutaceae bacterium | reverse complement strand
GGGCGACGCGCTGTATCGGCGCAGCCTGTACACCTTCTGGAAGCGCACCGCGCCCGCGCCGGCGATGGCGACCTTCGACGCGCCGTCGCGCGAGAATTTCTGCATCGGTCGTCCCCGCTCGAACACCCCGCTGCAGGCCCTCGCGCTGATGAACGACGTGCAGCAGTTCGAGGCGGCCCGGGCGTTTGCCGAGCGCCTGTTGCTGCGGACGAGCAGCGAAAGCGAGCGGCTGACCTATGCCTTCCAGACCGTGACGGCCCGGTCGCCCGCCGCCGAGGAAATGTCGCTCCTCGCCGACACGCTGGCGACGCACCGCACGCACTACGCGAAACACACCGAGGCGGCCAGCCAGGTGATCACCAACGGCGAATCGAAACCTTCGCCGGCGATCCCGGTGGTCGAATTCGCCGCCTGGACCATGGTGGCGAATCTCCTGCTCAACCTCGATGAGACGATCGTCCGGAACTGATTTTTAACCACGAAACACACGAAACACACGAAAGGCTGAAACGGGCTGTTACCTTTTTCGTGTATTTCGTGTGTTTCGTGGTTCCTCCCCTCCGATGAATCCCAGTCACGAATTCCTGAATCATCTCACCCGCCGGCAATTTTTCTCCGGGGCCGGGCTCGCGATGGGTGGACTCGCGTTCAACCTGCTCGCCTCGCGGCTGCGGGGAGCGGCGAAGCATCCCGACGCGCTGAACGCGCGCGTGCACCCGCCGCAGGCGGGTTTCCCGCACTTCGCGCCAAAGGCGAAACGCATCATTTACCTGCACATGAACGGCGGGCCATCGCAGCTCGATACGTTCGACTACAAGCCGAAGCTGCAGGAGTTCTTCGACCAGGATCTGCCCGACTCGATCCGCCAGGGCCAGCGCATCACGACGATGACCAGCGGGCAGTCGCGCTTCCCGGTGGCGCCGACGATCTTTCCTTTCGCCCAGTACGGCCAGAGCGGCACGTGGGTCAGCGACCTGCTGCCGTGGACGGCCAAGGTCGTCGACGAACTCGCGGTCGTGCGCAGCGTGCACACCAACGCGATCAACCACGACCCGGCCTGTACGTTCCTGATGACCGGCAGCGAAATTCCCGGCAAGGCGAGCCTGGGCTCGTGGCTGTCCTACGGTCTTGGCAGCGAAAACAACGACTTGCCCGCGTTCGTGGTGCTGACGCCGAAATTCTCCCCCAAGGTCGCCGCGCAGGCGTTGTTCACCCGGATGTGGACGAGCGGCTTCCTGCCGACGTCCCACAATGGCGTCGCCCTGCGGGCCGGCGCGGACCCGGTGCTGTTTCTCGAGAATCCCAACGGAGTCGACGCGTCGACGCGGCGTGCGATGCTGGACTCGCTGGCGAAATTCAACCAGCGCGCGCACGCGCGCCACGGTGATCCGGAGACGATGACCCGGATCGGGCAGTACGAGATGGCGTTCCGGATGCAGACCAGCGTGCCGGAGCTCACGGATTTCAGCAACGAGTCGGAGGCGACCCTCGAGATGTACGGACCCGACGTGAAGGTGCCGGGCTCGTTCGCCGCGAGCTGCCTGCTCGCCCGC
This sequence comes from Opitutaceae bacterium, assembly GCA_040381375.1. Taxonomy (GTDB): domain Bacteria; phylum Verrucomicrobiota; class Verrucomicrobiia; order Opitutales; family Opitutaceae; genus ER46. The sequence continues at coordinate 210 of JBEIHL010000916.1, read as the reverse complement.
CGTCTCGCCGAGCGCAATGTGCGCGTCGTGCAGATCAACCACCGCGGCTGGGACCAGCACGGCACGCTGCCGGAGCACCTCAAGATCCAGTGTCTGGATACGGACCGCGGCTGCTACGCGCTCATCGCCGACCTCAAGCAGCGCGGGCTGCTCGACGACACGCTCGTGATCTGGGCGGGAGAGTTCGGCCGCACCGTGTACTCGCAGGGG
>JBEIHL010000915.1:0-1767 GCA_040381375.1 Opitutaceae bacterium | reverse complement strand
GTCCCGCCTGCTCACGGTGCTGATCGCCGTGGCCGGCATCGCGCTGACGCCGCTTCTGAGCTCCGTGAGCCAGGCGTGGGAGTTCCTCGCCTTCCTGGTTGCGGGCAGCGGCTTTCTCACCGTGCTCCGCTGGTTCTGGTGGCGGATGAACGCGTGGACCGAGCTATGTGCGATCGCGTGCGGGCTGTTGTGCGCCGGACTGAACGTAGGTCTGCAGGTGCTGGCGCCCGACGTGACGCTGTTCGGCACGGCGTGGACGGAGGTACGTTTTGAGATCAAATTGGCGGCCTTCACGGCTTTGGTCGTCCCGGCCAGCCTGATTGCGACGTGGCTGACGGCTCCGGTTGCACCGGCGAAGCTCGAAGCCTTCTATCGCAAGACGCGTCCCGGCGGCTGGTGGAGCGGCATTGATCCCGCGGTGCGGTCCCTGCCCGGTGCGGCCTTGAACCGACGGACGCTCGTGGATCTTTGCTGGGGGCTCCTGCTGTGCCTCGGGGCGACCCTGGGCATCGGTTATGCGATCCTGCTACAGCCGCTGGCGGCGGCCCTGAGTTTCGCGCTCGGCGCGATTGGGGCCGTCGGGGTATACCGCTGGTTGCAGCGTGAGGGCGGGGCGGGTTGAAGCGACACAGACCCCGACGGCGCAGGCAAACGATTGGATGTGGCCGGCGTGACGTGGCGTTGTTCTCCTGAGACATGCCTTCACTTCGCGCCCTCCGCCGCCAGATCGCTCTCGCCGGTGCCGTTGCCCTTGCTGGTTGCGTGACCACGCCTTCCCCGCAGCTCCAACGGCAAACGGGCGAGTCGTTGGTCCTGATCGGGCAGGAGCCGGCGACGCTGGCGTATCCACCCGCCAAGGACGAAGGCGTGCGCCTGCGCAGCACCTACTCGCCGGGCGCGGCGACCGTGACTTACGAGGAGGGCCGCGACTATGCCGTCGACTACGCGCGCGGCACCGTGACCCGGCTCGAGGGCTCGCGGCTGCCGGACTTTCGAACGAACGTCCTCCACGGTCAGGAGCAGTTCGACCACACGAAGTTTCCCGGCTACGGCAACAAGCCGTTCTTCGCCTATGCGGATTACCGGCTGAAGACCGGAGTACACTGGCCGGTGCAGGCGGCGCAGGCGGAGCGCTTGCGGGCCACCCAGCGGAAGCTCGCGGCGGGAGAGCCGGTCACCGTGGTCGCGTTTGGCGACAGCATCACGAACGGGGGCGAGGCGTCGTTAGCGGAGCTGATCTTCTGGCGGCGCTGGGTCGCTGACTTGGAGGCAAAATATCCGCGTGCGAAAATCAACGCGATCAACGGCGCCACCGGGGGCGACACCACGACCCGCGGGCTGCAGAGGCTCCAGTCCAAGGTCATCGATGAAAAGCCCGACCTCGTGTTGATCGGCTTCGGCATGAACGACCACAACCGGCGCGGCGTGCCGCTGCCGGAGTTCGAGCGACAACTGAGCGAGATGATCGCGAAAATTCGAGCGGCCACGGCGGCGGAGATCGTGCTGTTTTCAACGTTCCCGCCCAACCCACACTGGATGCACGGCACGAACCGGATGGCGGAGTACGCCGCCGCGACGGCCAGGGTCGCGGCCGAAACCGGGAGCGCATACGCAGACGTTTTCAACAACTGGCAGGCGATGATCGCGCGAAAGCGGCCCGAGGATCTGCTCGCGAACAATATCAATCACCCGAACGATTTCGGGCACTGGATCTACTACCGGGTGCTGACGGCGATGGAGCTGTAAGGCGAGTGGCGTTCGCGGCCG
>JBEIHL010000914.1:0-1771 GCA_040381375.1 Opitutaceae bacterium | reverse complement strand
GCGTGGTCGAGCTGGAACTATGAGATTGCGCGCGACCGCGACGGTCGGATATCCACCGCAACGCACTACTGGATGAACTCCCTGCAAGGCGTTTCCGATCGCGAGAACTACTTCGTCTCGATCAATCATCCGGATGCCATTGCACCCGAGCGCGTGCTGCGTCGGATCAACTACGAACACCCGCTCTTCAGTCTGGGCACTGTCCGCGCCCAGGCCGAAATTCCGGCGCTCAACGCCGCCGCGGGAGGCGGCACGGAAACGTATTTCGCCGGCGCCTGGCAGCGTTTCGGCTTTCACGAAGATGGCCTGCTGAGCGCCGTGCGACTGTGCTCCACCCTCCTGGGACGCGACCCCTGGCCAACCCACGCCGCGGCGGGCGCCCCCCGCACCTCCGCCGCCTCGTCCGCCTGAAGGGCGCGAACGAGCCCAGGACCCCGAACATGAAGTCGTGCCTCTACGAGTGCCGCGTAATGCACCAGCGGTTTTCGCCGCGGGTGCACCGCTTCGACTACCGGATTTTTCTCTTCGCCCTCGATCTTGATGAACTGGAGCAGTCTTCGCCGCGTCTCGGGCTCTTCTCGGTCAACCGGAGGAATGCCTACTCGTTTCGCGATCAAGACTACCTGCCGGTGCACGAGGCGAAGTTCGAACCATCCGCGGCGCGACTCGCCGCCCCGCCTCCCGCCGCCGAGACTCCGAAACGGCCCCTCCGGGAACGGGTGGAGACGTATTGCCGGCAGCACGGCGTGGAAATCGCCGGCGGACGCGTGATCCTCGTCACGCTGCCGCGCGTGATCGGCTATCTCTTCAATCCGGTGTCGTTCTATTTCTGTTTCGACCAGGCCGGGCGTCCCGCGGCCGCCATCGCCGAGGTCACGAACACGTTTCGCGAAATGAAACCCTACTTCCTTGGCCCCGACGCCGATGCCGCCGGCCGGGGAGAGTTTCGCGTGCGCGTCCCGAAGCACTTCTACGTATCCCCTTTTTCGGATGTGGACGTGGCCTTCGACTTCACGCTGCGCACGCCGGGCGACCGGCTCTCGATCCAGATCGACGACTACGTGGGGGAGACGCGCACGCTCACGAGCACCCTGACGGGACCGCGTCGCGAGCTCACGACCGCGCGGTTGGCGTGGTTCACGCTCAAGTACCCGCTCATCACGCTGCGCATCATCGCGCTCATCCACTGGCACGCGCTCCGGCTCTGGCTGAAACGCGTCCCTTGGTTCGCGAAGTCCGCGCGCGCCGCCGATCAACGCGCGTTGTACCGTCCCCACCAAACGCTTCAACCCTCCGACGCATCATGATTTCGTCCAGTTCCGCCCCGCAGGAAGACGGCGCCGCGCTTGTCGCCGCTCCCGCCGTCGTCCCTGCCCGCAGCTCCCGCCGCGCCACGTGGTATCGCAGCGCCCTCATCAAGGCGTTCGCCGCCATGCAGCGCGGCCACCTGCGGCTCGAGTTGCCCGACGGCGGCGCGCTCGAGTTCGGCTCGGCCGACGACGCCGCGAACCGTCGGCTTGCCCTCGGCCTGTCCCCGCGCGCGCACCTCAAGGTTCACCGCGAGGCATTTTTCCGGAAGTGCTTTTGGTCGGGCGACATTGGGTTTGCCGAGTCGTACATCGACGGCGACTGGGAGACGCCTGACCTCACCGCGCTGATCGCGTTCTTCGTGTTGAACGTCGAAGACGCGCCGACGCTCTCCGGCTCCCGCCGCGCCATGCCTTCGGCGCTCAACCTCCTGCGGTTTGTAAACCGCGTCGGCCACCTGCTG
>JBEIHL010000913.1:0-1775 GCA_040381375.1 Opitutaceae bacterium | reverse complement strand
CTCCCAGGGGGAAGGATCTTACTTCAGCGTCTTGATGTAGAGCACCAGCGAGTCGATCTGCGCGTCGTTGAGCACGCCGGCGAAGCTGGGCATGGCGTATTCGCCCTTTTCGAAACCGGCGGCGACTTTCGCGGTCGGGTCGAGGATCGCCTCGCGCAGGTAGGCTTCGTCGACCTGCACCTTGGTCGGCTTGCCGGCGACAAAAGGGGAACGCGTACTGCCGTAGAGGCCCTTCCAGGCCGGGCCGGACTTGGCGATGACTGGATTATGTTCGTCGGCATGACAGGCGACGCACGCGAACAATTGGGCCAGGCGCTGGCCTTCCTCAATGCTCACCGGACCGGCGGCCTGAGCGACGACCGCGCGCGGCGTGAGATCAACCCTGACGTCTTCGAAACCCTCGGCTTTGGGATCGAAGCGCGCGAGTTCGTACGGCGTCGTGTAGGCGTTCTCGTCGAACTTCACTCCCGCCGCGGTGGCCAGCGACCAGCCGACGCGCAACTGCATCACCGGTGTCATCCCGGGGACGCCGATGAACACGCTGCGTCCGTCCTTCGACAAGTAAGCGCTGCTCGGCGTAAGGGCATCCTGGCCGGGCGTGCCGTCCGCCTTGTACTGCGGCGAACCGTATTTGGACGTCCGCTTGTACGACCAGCTCTGGAGCGAGTAGCTGCTTGGATCACGCGCCGTCTTGGGATCGAGGGCGACCTCGAAGCGCAGCAGCACGCCTTGGTCCATGGGCACCACCTCGCGCGGGATGGTGACGGGGGCGCCCGTGTACCGGACGCGGCCGAGGCCCGCCGGCGTGTTGAGCACGTTGCCCCAGCCGAGCACTTGAAAGCCGGCGAGGTAGAGCTGGCCGTCCGCCGGATTGACCGAGCCGTTCAAGGGCGTGAACTCGAACGCGCGCGTGACCGACACGACGGCGGCCTGCGGCTGTTTGCCGCGTTGATTGAACATCACCCGGAAGATCTCCGGCTTGTTGAAGCCGACGTGGATGAGCTCGTCGTTGAGCGGCCCCATCTTGGCGTCGAAGAGCCAGACCTGCGACAGCGCGGAGGTGTTTACCGGATGTGGAATCCACGTGAGCGGCTCGGCCGGCGGCGACGGATACACTTCCTTCGGTTCGAACGGCGCGAGGAAGCCGTAGAACTGGCGGTCGCGCACGATGTGCAACGGCGTCGAGGGGATGTACTGGCCCTGCTGGTCACCCGAGGTGACGAGGCCGGTGCGGACGTTCACGCCGATGGTGGGCTGACGGAACCCGTAGCCGAGCACCTCGGCGCGGCGACCGTCGGCCGAAATGCGGAGCACGCTGCCGTTGTGTTTGCCCTGATACGTCGCCTGCTGGCCGCCCTTCGCGATGATGAACTCGCCGTTCGGCGCGAGGCGGATCTGCGAGGGGAACTCCCGCATGTCGGCCGTCTGGCCGAAGACATTGGAAAACATCTCGTGCACGTCGGCCTCGCCGTCGCCGTTGGTGTCGCGCAGCCGCCAGATGCCGTTCTTGTCGAAGGCATAGATCTGCTCGTCGCGAATTGCGATCGTCATCGGCTCATGCAGGCCGGACGTGAAACGCCGCCACCGCACGGGGCCGGAGGTCGCGTTCAGGCCGCGCGCGAGCCAGACATCTCCGTCCAGCGTGATGACCACGCCGGTGCCGTCCTTCAGGAATTGCACATCGGCCGGCCGGATCGCGCGACGCCAGGGATTCTGCAGCGGAAGGCCGATGTGATCGACCACGTAGGCATCCTGGCTGGTCGATACCTTCACCG
>JBEIHL010000912.1:0-1778 GCA_040381375.1 Opitutaceae bacterium | reverse complement strand
GGTTTCCGTGTAGTCCGTGTGCTCCGTGGGCAATCTTTCGGTCCCGTTGGTTGCGTCTCTGCCCGTGGGCGGCGCGCGGCCGCCGGCGGACGCGCTCCCAGGAGGAGGCCGCGCGCTTTGTGCGCGACGCGGGCCGGGCCGTCTGCCACGCTCGGGAATCCTCGCGCCATGCTCACGATCCACGACACCCGGAACGATTTCGCGACCAAGCCCTGCACGATTGCCGTCCTGCCGGTCGGGGCGATCGAGCAGCATGGGCGGCATCTGCCGGTGGGCACGGATCTGCTGCTGGCGACGGCGCTGGCGAAGCCGATCGCGGAGAAACTCGACGCCTACCTGCTCCCGCCGATCACGATTTCGTCGTCGATCGAACACCGGAAGGCGAAGGGGACGGTGTATCTGCGGGCCGACACGCTGGCGCTGGTGGTGCGCGACATCGCGGACGCGCTGCGCGGTTCCGGTTTCACGCAGCTCGTGGTCGTGAATTTCCACGGCGGAAACTGGATCCTCAAGCCGGCGATCCGGCAGGTGAACCGCGACTTTGCGCCCTTTCGGGCCATCCTGCTGCACCCGGATCTCACGCCGGCGGACGCGCGCGCGATTCTCGAGCACCCGGTCGGTGACATTCACGGCGGCGAGTACGAGACGTCGCTCATGCTGCACCTTTATCCGGAGGAAGTGCGCGGCTTGCCGACCGAGGGTGAGCGGATGTTTCCCGCGCAGCCGCTGATGGATTATTTTGATTCCACCGAGCTGGCGCCGGAAGGTTTCTGGGGCTGGCCGGAGGCGGCGACGGCGGAGAAGGGCCGGCGGGCTTTCGAAGCGTTGGTGGCGTCGAGCCTGAATTTCCTCGAGCAAGTGTGGGCCATGGAGCGCAAACTGGCGGAGGCGGCGCGTCCGGCCGTCCTCCTGCGCACCCTGCGGGCGGATGACATCGCGTTTGCCGACGAACTGCGCTCTGGCGCCGGCTGGAACCAGACCACCAACGACTGGCTCGGTTTCACGAGTTTCGAGCCTGAGGGGTGTTTCGTGGCGGAGGTGGCGGGGGGGCGCGCGGGAACGGCCACGACGATCCGCTATCAGGACCGGTTCGGCTGGATCGGGATGGTACTCGTGCACCCGGCACAGCGGCGGCTCGGCATCGGTTCGAAACTCCTGCGGCATGCGATCACGTGGCTGCAGCAAAGAGGCGTGGGTTGCGTGAAGCTCGATGCGACGCCGATGGGGCGGAACGTGTATCTGCCGCTTGGATTCGTCGACGAATATGGGCTGGCGCGTTACCAAGGCGTGGCGCCCGCGGTGGAGGAGCCGGCGGACGGCACCGTTGGGTTGCTGACTGAGGCTGACTGGCCCGCGATCATCGCCCTGGATCGGACCGCGTTCGGCGCGGATCGCACCGTCGTGCTGCGATCGTTGAGCGCGCGGCATCCGGAGCTCAGTTTTGTCTGTCGGCGCAGCGGGGCGGTCGTGGGCTTCCTGCTCGCTCGCCAAGGGGCGGGCGCGGCTCAGGTCGGACCGTGGATCGCGCAGGACACGCCGGCCGCGAGGCAACTCCTGCACGCGCTGTTCCGGCGTATTCTGGGACGGCGCGTGTTCTTCGATGTGATCGCGCCCAACCCCGATGCTGCGGCCTTGCTGCAGGAAAACGACTTTTCCGTGCAACGCACCCTCACGCGGATGTTTCTCGGGGCGAACGCGCACCCGGGCGAAACGCGGCTGGTGTACGGGATCAGCAGTCCGGAGAAGGGGTGAGGGTTTCCCTGGGAGCGCCGAGCTCC
>JBEIHL010000911.1:0-1783 GCA_040381375.1 Opitutaceae bacterium | reverse complement strand
GGACCAACGGGTTCACCTGCGTCGCTTGGAATCTCCCCCAGCCCGGCGAACGCAGTTTTATCGCCGACGGCTGGGGCCAGCGGGACTGGAAGAATTCGGACGTAGGCGTCACCCTGCCGTACATCGTTCGCCGCACCGAGGGCGCGGGACCGAAGCGTTTTGTATCCGTCTTCGAAGCTCATGCCGGAACGGATTCGTTCGTGCGCGAGGTGCGGCTCGACGGAAACGCCGGTGCGCTGGTGATCGAGACCGCGCTCGGCACCGACTACGTCCTGCTGCCCGGGACCGAAGGTACGGCGGAACTTAGGCTGCCCCCCGCGGCCGGCGGCCAGGTCCTGCGCGGCCGGTTCGCCGTGGCATCCGTGCAAGGCGGCGCGGTGCGGTGGACGTTCGTCGATCCGCCGCCGCAGTGATCGGAATCGGTCTGAACCTGGGAACGCCGAACTCCGGCTCGGCACTTTGTGGTCGGCCGAGCTGGAGCTCGGCGTTCCCAGGGAAATTAGACGAACGCGCTCAGAAGCGCCCGTTCACGCCAAACGTGATCGACGTGCCGTTGATGATCGTGGTCGACATCTGGCTCGGCACGCTGCGGTAGAGCGCCTGCGGCTCGTTGAAGAGATTGGCGACGTCCACCGTGAACTGGAGCCACGGCCGGTACTGGTAGGCGACGCCCGCGGTAACGGTCTCGTACTTGTAGCGGTAGTTGTTGCGCGCCGGCGTACCCGCGGTGAAGGCGGTGATGTAGCTGCCGACGAAATTATACAGCACGCGCGTGCTGAATTTGCCGTGGCGCCACGACAAGCTGGCGTTGCCCGTGCGCGGGATGAAGCCCGGGACTTCGTTGGTGCTGCGATTGGTGGCACCGCCAAAATCGCCTTCCGTCTTGATCAGCGTGTAGTTGGCCGACGCCCCCAGTCCCTTGAGCAGCCCCGGCAGGAAGGTGAATTGCTGTTGGAACGTGAACTCCCAGCCGCGGATGGTGGCCGTGCCCGCATTGCCGGACGTGAGCCGGGTAAAGCCAGCGTATTCGCCGTTGTAGCCATTGTCGGAGCCGGACGCGACGGTGCCGGCCTCTGTGCCGCTGACAATGTAGTCGGTGATCGTCTTGTGAAACCAGCCGACGGACAGATTGCCGACGGGCTCGAAGTAGTACTCCAGCGTCGCGTCCCAGTTTTTTGCATACTGCGGCAAGAGGTTCGGATTGTTCACCGTCAGCGTCTGCAGTGTCTCGTTGATCGTCTCGTTGGGTAGCGCGTTGTTCAGCGACGGCCGGCCGAAGCTCGTCGACCAGCTTAGGCGCGCCTTGAGGTTGGCGGTCACATCGTGCGCGACGTGCACGCTCGGAAACGACTTCGTATAGTCTCCCCGCAGCCGGCGCTGGGTGCCCGCGTAGTCGCGTTCGGCGGAACCCTGCGGATCGGCCGTCTGTTGGGCGACCGTGCTGCCGACGCGGTTGCGCACCCAGCCCCAGCTCTCCGTTTCCGTGCGTTCGCGCCGCACACCGCCGACGACATTCGTGCGGCCGATCCGGGCCTGCGCCATGGCGTAGCCCGCCGTGATCCACTCGGTGACGGCACGGTTGGCGGTGTAATTGTTCTGGAAGTGATAATACAGGTCTTCGCGCCAGACGGCGGTGTTCACCGGCCTCCGGTCCTCGACGAACTGGACCGGCTCCCAGTACGGCATCCGCCGTCCGGTCTTCACGTAGTCGTAGCTGACGATCGACGAATCGGCCGGGAGCGCGGTTGTGCCCGTGTAGTTATAGCGCCGGGAAACACTTTCC
>JBEIHL010000910.1:0-1804 GCA_040381375.1 Opitutaceae bacterium | reverse complement strand
TGCCTTCTTTCGACGCGACGCCCATCAGCAGGCGGGCCACGGTGCGGGCCGTATCCGGCGAAACCACCCGGCCGATCTCGGCACGGTCGTAACGGTAAACAATCTCGCCCGCCGCGTCGCGCACCTGCCGGATCACCTGCGGGCGGAGCAGCACGCCGTCGTTCGCAATCACGGTCATCGCCTGGTGCATCTGCAGGACGGTCGCGGAGATCGAATGGCCGATCGGAATGCGCGTGATGTCGATCGGATCCCAATCTTTTACCGGCCGCAGCAGGCCGGCCACTTCACCGCCCACGGGAAAACCGAGCGGCCGGCCGAAACCAAACGCGCGCACGTAGCGATGGAACCGCTCCTCGCCGAGGGCCACGCCGAGCTGGGCCGCGGCGCGGTTGCTCGAGTAGCTTACGGCCTCCGCGAGCGTGACCGCTTGGGGATTCGGGAAACGGTGATCCTCCGCCGGCATCGGGATCATCCGGCCGCGGTGCAGGATCTTGTCGGCCGCGGTGTCGAACATCGAACGGGTCGAGGCGATGCGTTCCTCGATCGCGGCGGCGACCGCGACGATCTTGAACACCGAGCCGGGCTCGTAAACGTCGGCCACCGCGACGTTGCGCATGCGATGCTGCTCATCGGGACGCAGCTTGTTGTATTCGTTCGGGTCGTAATTCGGATAATTGCCCATCGCGAGGATGAACCCGTCGCGCGGGTCGCTCACGATGATCGAAGCCTTCTTCGGCTCGTAGGTGGTCGCGAGATAGGTCAACTCCTGCTCCACGATGTCCTGCACGATCGTGTCGATCGACAGTTGCACGCTGTACCCATCCGCCGGCGGCACGCGCCGATCGAGGAACTGTGGCAGTTCGCGATTGCGGCCATCGCGCTCGCCCACTCTCCAGCCGTTCTGTCCGCGCAGGAAGAAATCCATGTTCGCTTCCATGCCAGCCGTGGCCTCCTGCTGCTTGTTCACATAGCCGAGCACGTGGGCGGCGAGGTGCTGGTTGGGATAGGCGCGCCGCGCGACGTGGGTGCCGTACACACCCTTGATCCCGAGCTTCATGACTTCATCGTAAAGCTTCTCCGGCACGTCGTCCCGCAGCTTCACCCAGCGAATCGGGCGGCGGCCGCTGGCATCCGGCGCCGCGTCCTCCTCGGTGTCGTCATCCGGATTCGCCGCCGCGGCCGGAGTCGGGGTGCGCCCCAGCGGACGCAGGTCGATCACGGCGTTGGCCGTCGGCGCCGGGGCCGGCGCCTCGCGGTAGCGGGTGGTGAAAATCCGGCGCAGCTCGCGCTCGGGCACGCCGATGAGCGCGGCGAGCTCAACCCATTTTTTCTCGTCCTGCGGGCGGAGGGACAATGGGTCCACTCCGAGCACCCGCTGCGTGCTGCTGGTCGCGAGCAGTCCGCCGCGCGCATCTAGAATATCACCCCGGCGGGCGATCTCGGGCGTGAATTGCTGCCGCGTCCGGGTGATCGTCTTGAGCAGTGAATCGCGGTCGACCACGTGCAGCCACACCAGCCGCGCCGCCACTCCGCCAAAACAGACGAAGAGTCCGGTGGCGAGAAGCACGATGCGGTAGGTGGAGGCGAAGCCCTTGGACATCGGGATCAGCGCTGGGCGAATCGCAGGGTGACGGGGCCGCTTTCGCGTGACGCGGGGGGGAACGACCAGCGGTTTGCCCGCTCCACCATGCGTTGGGTAACGTTGTCGGTGACATGGATCACCGGCACCTCGTTCATCGGCACGAGCCCGAGGCGGAAGCGAAGGTTGAGCTCGCGCAGCAATTCCGGCCGCTGTTCGCCGCGG
>JBEIHL010000909.1:0-1850 GCA_040381375.1 Opitutaceae bacterium | reverse complement strand
GGAGCTTTCGTGTATTTCGTGTGTTTCGTGGTCCCAAATCAGGCTCTGTGGTCTTCAGTGACGCCGCCATGGTTCGTTTTCGTTGGAGTCTCGCCGTTACGTTTGCACGCTGTGCGTCCATGGCGCGCTTACCCCTCGTTGTCCTGCTGTTCGTTGGTATTCTTTCGGTCGCAGGCGCCGCTGATTATCCCGTGCGGCCGATCACGTTCATTGTGCCGTGGGGTGCCGGTGGCGGCACGGACGCGGTCGGGCGGGTTGTCGCGTCCCTGCTCGAGCGCGAACTCGGCCGACCGGTCAATGTGGTGAATCGCGCCGGTGGCAACGGCGTCGTCGGGCACACCGCCATCGCGACCGCCCGGCCCGATGGATACACGCTCGGCATGCTCACGGTGGAGATCGCGATGATGCACCACCAGAAGCTGACGACCCTGACGCCCGCGTCCTTCACGCCGCTCGGCCTCATCAACCTCGATCCGACGGCGATCCAGGTCCGTACCGATTCCCCCTATCGCACGCTCGCCGACCTGCTCACCGCCATCCGCGCGCAGCCGGGAAAACTCAAGGCATCCGGCACGGGTCAGGGTGGCATCTGGCATGTGTCGCTGGGCGGCTTGCTGCGGGAGCAGGGCATCCAACCCACCGCCGTCATCTGGGTGCCGAGCGCGAGCAACGCCGCCGGCCTGCTCGATCTCGTCGCGAGCGGAGTCGACCTCGTGCCGGGTTCGCACCCAGAAGGACGTTCGTTGATCGATGCTGGAAAGGTACGAAGTCTCGCGATCCTCGATGACCAGCCGTCGGCGCTTTACCCCCAGGTCCCGACGGGCGCGCAGGCGATCGGAACGAAGTGGCGCATGGGCGCGTGGCGCGGCATCGGCGCCCCGAAAAACCTGCCTCCGGCCGTCGAGGCCCGGCTCCGCGCTGCCGTGGCGAAGGCGTATCAAAGCCAGGAATACGTCGACTTCATGAAGCAGCGCGGCTTCGGCCGGCGCTGGGCCGGCCCGGAAGAGTTCGCTGCCTTCATGGCGAAGGAAGACGAGCAGATGGGCGTGGTGCTGAAATCCGTCGGACTCGCGAAATGAGCGTCCTATCCGAAGGTGGAGCAGCCTTTCCCCAGGCTGCTGGCTTGGCCGAGTTCACCATCGGCCACCTTCCGAATTCCGCTTTCCCGCCGAAAGCCCGCTAAGGACAGCGCGCTCCACCATGCGGTTCAACGACACGTTCACCGGCCTGCTGCTCGCCCTCGTTGGCGCGGGCGTGGCCTGGCAGGCGTCAACCTTTCCGCCGGCGCCGGGACACGGCCCGGGGGCGGGAGCGTTTCCCCTGGTGCTGGGCCTCGGTCTCGCGGGCTGCGGCGTGGTTCTCGTGATCGCCGGGCGGCGGGAGGCCGGGGGTTGGCTCGCGTTTGACGACGGGGCGCGACATTTCCGTTCGGCGCGCAACGCCCTCCTCGTGCCGCTGACGCTGCTGGCCTACGCCCTCTTGGTCGAGACGGCGGGATTTTTCCTCACGAGCTTCGCCCTGCTCGCAGGCCTTTTCCTGGCGTTCGGGGTCCACGGGCGCTGGATCGCGCCGCTGGCGGCGGGAGTGACGCTGGCGCTGCACGGCGCTTTCTACTCGGTGCTGCGCGTGCCCTTGCCCTGGGGCTGGCTGGAAGGCATCGCGTGGTGATGTCGCCGGTCCTCGAAGCCTTTCGACTCGTCCTTGATCCGACCGTGCTCGCGGTCGTGGTGGCGTCCGCCCTGTTTGGGTTGTTCGTGGGGGCGGTGCCGGGACTGACGGCGACGATGGCGACGGCGCTGCTCGTACCGGTGACGTTTCTCCTGCCGCCGATCCCGGCGATTGGCTGCATG
>JBEIHL010000908.1:0-1851 GCA_040381375.1 Opitutaceae bacterium | reverse complement strand
GGTCGACCCCAAGGTGGTCGAGTTGAAGGTCTTCAACGCGCTGCCGCACATGTTGATTCCGGTCGTCACCGAGCCCAAGAAGGTGCCGGCCGCGCTCAAGTGGCTGCTCGGCGAGATGGAGCAGCGCTACCAGATTTTCGCCAAGGCGAACGTGCGCAATATCGTCGGCTTCAACGGCCGCAAACGGGGCGTCAAACCGGAAACGCCGCCCGAGGCCCAGCCGGCGCTGCCGGGAGTGGCGGACGACGACATCGAAATTCCTGACCGGCTGCCGTACATCGTCGCGATCATCGACGAGCTGGCCGATCTCATGATGGTCGCGCCCGCCGAGATCGAGACGAGCATCGCCCGGCTCGCTCAGCTCGCACGCGCCGCCGGCATTCATCTCATCATCGCGACGCAGCGTCCGTCCGTGAACGTCATCACCGGCGTGATCAAGGCCAACCTGCCCTCGCGCATCGCGTTCCAGGTCGCCTCGCAGGTCGACTCGCGGACCATTCTCGACACCAAGGGCGCCGACAACCTGATCGGCCGCGGCGACATGCTATTCTCCCCGCCGGGCACGTCGCGGCTGGTGCGCGCCCAGGGTGCGTTCGTATCCGACGAGGAAGTACAGGCGATGGTCGAGTTCCTGAAGCGCAACGGCCCGCCGCAGTACGCGCAGTCCGTCCAGCAGCAGATCGACCGCGCCGCCCGCGAGGACGAGGAAGGTGGCGAGGGTGGCGACGAAGACGATCTGGGGGACGACGAGGAGTTGTACCAACAGGCGCTCGACGTCCTGAAATCGACGAAGCGGGCCAGCACCTCGATGCTGCAGCGCCGGCTGCGGATCGGCTACAACCGCGCCGCCCGGATCATGGAAATCATGGAGGAAAAGGGCATCGTCGGTCCCGAGAACGGTTCGAGTCCGCGCGAAATCCTCGTTGACCTGGACAGCTTGTGAGCCGCCCCGGCGGGCCCACGCGCGCGAAATTCGCCGATCCGCCCCAGCGCAGTCTGGACCTTTCGCGCAATTCGTGTGTTTCGTGGTGACTTCGCCTCGTCCCCTTTCTAAGCCAACCCCATGCAGACCATCGGCGAACGCCTCGAGGAAGCGCGCAAGAAGAAGGGTATCTCCATCCGCGAAGCGGCCGAGGCGACCAAGATTCGCGGCGACTACCTGCAGAAGTTCGAGGGCAACCATTTCGACATCGGGCTCACGGAGATCTACACGCGCGGCTTTCTGCGCACCTACGCGAACTACCTGAAACTGCCCGCTGACCGGATCATCAGCGACTATTCTGCGCTCGGGCGAGGCGAGGCACGGGCGCGCCAGCCGAGCCGCGAGGTTTATGGCCGGATGGACATCTCGATCGCGACGGCCGAAGCCGCCGAGCGGACGACTCCGCCTGCCGAAACGGCCGCGGAAGCCAATCCGGCCAACCGGGGCACCACTCGCCCGCGGACCGCGAATGCGCTGCCCAGCGGACCCGATCCGGCGGTCGTTTTCCGATATCTGAAGATCGGCGGAGCGGTCGTGATTCTCGTGGTGCTCGCGATCCTCGTAAAGTCACTCTTCTTCAGTGGCAGCCGCCCCACCCCGCGCAATATCCCGGCCGCTGTACGCGGACCGAGCTTCGGGCTCGTGGCGCTCGCGCCGGTGCAGGTCACGGTGCGAAAGAAGAACGCCGATGGCACCGACGGTGAATTTCTGTTTTCCGGTCTCGTTTCCCCGGGCGACACGAAGATCGTGTCGCGCCCTGGCGCCGTTTACGTCGAGGCCAACGTGCCGGAAAACCTGATGCTGGAAATCAACGGCCGCCGGGTCCCGATGGGACTGCCTCCCGGAGTGACGCGCGGCGAGCTGCCGCC
>JBEIHL010000907.1:0-1886 GCA_040381375.1 Opitutaceae bacterium | reverse complement strand
TGGTCGTCGGCACCATCGACAACCTGCTGCACCCGATTCTCGTCGGCAACCGGCTCAAGCTCCACACCATCCTCGCGTTCATTTCCTTCGTCGGCGGGTTGATCCTGTTCGGCCCGGCCGGTGTGATCCTGGGCCCGGTGACCCTCACCGTCACGCTGGTGTTGCTCGAAGTCTGGTCCGGCCGGATCAAGGCGGGCACTCCGGCCAAACCGAGGTGACCGCATCGCCGCCTCCGCTGTTCACCCCATGGCGGCCGGGCCGCTTCGGCGCTAGTTTGAGGGATGAACTCGAACCGGAGTCGGATCGTACTATTCCTTGTCGGCGCGGCGCTCGTGGCCGTATTCGGCGCCGCGTGCAACACGTCGAAGGGCTTCGGCAAGGACGTGGAGAAGGTGGGCGAAAAGATTCAGGAAAAGGCCCGCTGATCGCCGGGGGGCGGCGATCAAACTTTGTACAGGGAGATCGGGAGGCCGATGGGGTTTTCTTCCCGGCGTCCTGTTCCAACGTCCGAGCCAGCAGCTGAATTGTAGACAGGATGGACCGGATGGGCAGGATTCGGCGAAAAGCCGCGAGTGCACCGCACCTCACGCCGTATCCAAGGATCCATCCTGTAAATCCTGTTCATCCTGTCCCCTGGTTGCCGGAGTTGCGCGGTGGTCGCCCTCAATAAGCGCGTGAGAGCGTCACGGAGCCGAAGTTGTTGAACCGGCCGCGCTGGGCCTTGAACTCCCGCGTGCGCCACACCTGCGTGTAGGTGAGCTGCCAGGGTCCGGCGATGAGTCCGATGCCGGCGCCGAGGTCGGCGACGAAGGGCCGCTTGGTGACGGAGCGGCTGGTGCGAAACGTATTTCCATCGAGGAAAATATCGCGCGCCACCGCCCGGCCATCCGCCGTGCCGAAGCCGAAGAGGCTGAAATTGCGATCGAGCGCGACGCGCGGATCGAGGTCGTCGGTGGGTGAGCCACCGACGCTGCCCGGGCGCGCGAGTTGCACGCCGAAATCGCTCGGCAGGTTGAGTCCGAAACGGAGCGTGCCGCCCGCGTTGGCGTAAGTCTGCACGTTGCCCAGGCTCGCACCCAGATGCGGGATGAGGTCGAGGCCGAGGGTCTGCACGAGCGCGCGGGCGTAGAGGCGCCACCGGCGCTCATAGCCCACGTTCACGCCGGCTTCGTTGCGTAGCTGGTAGTCCCAGCCCATGGGGCGCGTGCTGCCGATCCACCGATGCAGGGTGCGCTGCGATTCCCGCGCCAGGCTGTTGGGCCCGACGATGCCGGCCTGCAGGGAGAGCCGGTCGGAGACCGCCGACGTCTTGCTGACAAACGCCAGCTCGAGGTAGGTCCAGCCCGCGTACGGCCGGTCCGCGGGATCGGGGTTGGCCCGGGTCGCGTCCCGCGGCGTGTAGATGTTCTGCCCGAGCGCGAATCCGAAGTTCTTCTGTCCGCCGGGCCGGTTCACGAACGGCAGCAGATCCACGAAGCGCTTCCGCCAGCCGTGCTGCCCCCAGTCGACGAGGTCGGCGGAGAGCCAGGAAACTTTCAGGCCGCTGGTGTAATGCTGGTCGGAGCCGGTGAAGGAATCGTTCTCGATGTAGAGCGTCAGCACTGGGGCGGCCCGGGCCCGCAAGGTTGCGTTGGGTAAGTCCGTGGGCTGGGCGGGCAGCCCGGCGCCCGTGGCGAGAGCAACCACGGCGGCGGCGAGGAGGCGACGCGCGGGCGGGCGGTTGAGACAGGCCGGGAAGAAAAGGCGACGGTACGGCATGGTGTAGAAAACCAGGCCCACCGGTTGCAGATGATTTTGCTCGCCCCTGCATCAGCCGCTGGAGCGTTGGATCGGGATGGACAGCAGGCGCAACGGATGGGCCGGTTCGCTGGCGCCATGATAAGTCA
>JBEIHL010000906.1:0-1908 GCA_040381375.1 Opitutaceae bacterium | reverse complement strand
CGGTTGTGCATCCAGCCCGTGTGCCACAGCTCGCGCATGCCGGCATCGACGATCGGATAACCCGTGCGCCCGCGCTGCCAGGCCCGCAGCTTGAGCCCGCGCGGATCGTCGGCCCAGGGAAACCGCGCGAAGTCCTCGCGCAGCGGCTGCTCCGGCGTATGCGGAAAATGATACAGCAGATGGTGGGCAAATTCGCGCCAGCCCACCTCGCTCAGGAAGACGCCCGCGCCCTTGCTCGGCGGGAACACGCCGCTCTCTCGCGCCGTCGCCGCCACCGCGGCCCAGATCTGCCGCGGCCCGATCTCGCCGAAATGGAGATGCGGCGACAGCAGCGACGTGCCGGTCACGCCCGGGAGATTGCGGCGGTCGGCGTACGCGTCCATTGCCGCCGAAACAAAAGCCCGCAGCCGTTTCGCCGCGCCGGCCTCACCGGGTGTCCAGCGTTCCTGCAGTCCACCGGCCCAGGGAATCCGCGGCCGCAGTTCTAGCGCGTCGAGCGGCACGGATTTCGGCCAGCGCGCCGGCGGTGGCAGAGCGGCGGCGCCAGGCTTCCAGGGCGGCGTGACGGGCAGCGTGAGGCAGTGACGCCAGTAGGGAGTGAAGACCTGAAACGGCCTGCCCTGCTTGTTGGCGATCGTCTGCGGCTCGTGCAGCAGCGCGGCGTTGTAGCTCTTCGACTCGAGCCCCGCGGCCAGGAAGTCCGTCTTGAGCCGCGTATCCCGGGCGATCACGGCCGGCTCGTAACGACGATTCCAATACACCGCTCCGGCCTTGGTCTCCGCAACGAGCGCCCGCAGCACCGTCGCCGTGTCGCCGCGCGCCAGGATCAGCTGCGAGCCCTTTTCCCGGAGCCCCGCGTCCAGGGCGGCCAGCGCGTGATGGAGCCACCAGCGCGACGCTCCGCCCGCGGACCAGCGGCCATCGGCTGCGTCGTCGAGCACGTAAACCGGCACGATCGCCCCGCCGCGCTCGAGGGCGGCGCGCAGGGCAGGATTGTCCTGCAGGCGCAGGTCTTGGCGAAACCAAAGCAGCGTCGGCGTCATGCGGGGAGCGGAGCGACCGATACCCATGCAGGACGACCGTCAACGAAGCCGGCCGCGGAGCAAGGAGCAGGAAGCAAGGAGCAGGGACGCACCCGACGGATGGGACAACACGTTCCGCGCCGAAAAGCGCGGTCGTTGAACATCGTCAGTCGAAGCGGGTGCATCTGTCCCGGGTGCTACGCGCGGCCGGGCTCCGGAGACGCATGCGCAGCCGGATTTTACAGCGATTCCTGATAGAGTCGCTCGTAACCGCCGGCGGCGACGTGCCACGAGAAATCACGGGCCATTCCGCGTTGCTGCACGGCGGCATAGCGCGGCTTGTCGGCGAAAAGGACGAGGGCACGCTGGAGCGCGTGCCGCAGGCTCAAGGCATTGGGGTCGCACATCAGGCCCGTGCCGTTCGCCGGATCGTCGTCGGCGTCGATGACGGTGTCGAACAGGCCGCCCACGCGGCTGACGATCGGCACGGTCCCGTAGACCTGCGAATACATCTGGTTGAGCCCGCACGGCTCGAACCGCGACGGCATCAGGAAAAAATCGCAGCCGGCCTCGATGAGATGGCTCATGGCCTCGTCGAGCTTCACCGCGAAGTGCACCTTCTGCGGCGCACTGGCCGCGAGTGCCTGCAGATCGGCCTCCATGCGTTTGTCGCCGGCGCCGAGCACCACGAGACGGCAGTCGTGGTCGGTAAAGAAGTCGCGGTTCTCCAGGACGAAATCGATGCCCTTCTGTTCCGTGAGCCGGGCGACGAGGCCGAAGAGGGGCACGCGCGTGTCGGACGCAAAACCGGCCTTCTTCATCAACTCGGCGCGACAGACGGCCTTGCCGGTCATATTCACCGCCGAGTAGCGGGCGGGAATGAGCG
>JBEIHL010000905.1:0-1915 GCA_040381375.1 Opitutaceae bacterium | reverse complement strand
TTTTCCCCCGGGGCCCGCGCGCGCCCCTCGCGCTTTGTGCGGGCCCGGGGCCGGGCTCCGCCCCCGCTCCCGGATCGGCATACTCCTCTTCCTCGCGGTGTTCGTTCCGGCGTCCGCGCAATCTGCCCTTATCCCCGACGCCGAGGTCCTTTATCCTCCGACCGCAAACCGGATCACCTCCCTGCACGCCGCCGCGCAGCGCGATGGTTGGGCGCCTCACGCGGCGGCGCTGCGTTCTGCTGCGCTCCGGGCGTATGAACGCGAACGCCTGCAGGCCGCGGAAGCTTGGCTCAACCTTTTCCGCTGGTCGGAACTGCTCGGCCGCTCCGAGGCCGAGTTCGTGCCGGCGTGGATCAAGGCGGTGCAGGCGGAGCGCGTGGGGCACGCGGGAATGCCTTCGCGCTACGAGTGGGTCGAACGTCCTCTCGCCGCGCGCGTCTCACCGGCGCTGCAGGCCTGGGTCGCCCGCGACGCGGCATTCAGTGCGGCGCTTTTCGCGCTGCTGTCGCCGGTGGACTACCTGCCGCGGGTGCTCGAGGTGCTCGACGAACTGCATCGCCGCGATCCCGCGCGCTTCAAGACCTACGCGCAGCTCGCGCTGGCCATCGCCGTCGTTTACGACGTGCCGCCGCCGCCCGACTGGCCGCATGGCCAGGTCGCTCCGACCGCGCTGGCGCGGCGCTGGCCCGCGGCGACGGAGGCGTTCGATTGGTGGATCCGCCAGGAGCAGCGGGGGCGGACGTTTCAGCGGCTGGCGCGGCTCGACGCGGACGAGCTGAAGTTCGTGGTCGATGCGACCGCGCCGTTCTCGGAACTGGAGTGGGTCGTGACGCTGCCGGAGCCCGGCCTCGGCCAGCTCGAACGGGCGTATGCGATGATCCGATACCGCAAGGATCGCCTGGCTGGCAACGTCGCGGTCTGGACCGACTCCACCTACACGCTGCGCGGCATCCTGACGGCCGGCGGAATCTGTTCGGACCAGGCTTATTTCGCCACCCAGTTGGGCAAGGCGCGCGGCGTGCCCACGCTCTACATTTACGGTCCCGGTAACGACGGGCGCCACGCGTGGTTCGGCTTTTTGGATGGCAACCGCAAGTGGCAGCTCGACGCCGGCCGCTATGAGGAACAGCGGTTCGTCACCGGCCACGCGCGCGATCCGCAGACCTGGCGCGTCTTCACCGACCACGAGCTGCAGTTCTTGTCAGAGCGTTTTCGCGAGCTGCCCGCCTTCCGCCAGTCGCGGGCACATGCGTGGTTCGCCGCGCAATACCTGGCGCTGGATCGTCCGGCACCTGCCGGCGCCGCGGCGCGAAAAGCGGTGAACTTCGAGCGGCGAAATCAGGAAGGCTGGGAACTGCTCGTCACCGCGGCGCGCCGCGAAGGCCGGGACGCCAAGACGATCGAGAACCTCATGCGCGAAGCGGCGATCGCGTTTCAGCGTTATCCGGAGCTCGAGGCCGACTACGTGAACCGCGTGTCGGAGAGTCTGCGCGCCCGCGGGGAAATCAGCGCGGCCGAGGCGGAAGTGCGACGCATCGCCAACAAGAACCGGGCCGCGCGCGGCGACCTCAGTGTGCAGCAGGCGCGTGACATTGTGCTTCGCGCCGTGCGCTCGGAACCGCTCGCGGGACAGATTCGCGCTTTCAACACGGTGGTCGACACGTACGGGCCCGGTGCCGGAGTCGCTTTCTTCGACGAGGTCGTGATCGGCTTCGCCCGTCACCTCTTGCAACTCAAACAGAAGCCTGAGGCGCTGCGTGCCGTCGATCGCGCCCGGCGCGTGTTGAACGCCCCGGCCGGCAGCCAACTCGAGGCGGAGTTTGGCCGGCTCGGGCAGTTGGTGCGGGAGCATCCGTAGAGCTGGCTGCTGGTTTGCGCTGCAGGAGCGGCTTCACGCCGTGACCGATCGTGAGAC
>JBEIHL010000904.1:0-1924 GCA_040381375.1 Opitutaceae bacterium | reverse complement strand
GGTCCGTCAACTGCGGCGGGATCGCTTCGCTTCGAAACAGCAGCCTGGGGACAGGCTGCTCCACCTTTGCCCAACCTGAGCGTGCGCCCGCCCCGTTTCTTCTGGCCGCGCGCGCCAATCACGCAAACGTGGTGGGCGTGGGAACGTCACCGTCACTCAAACTCCGGCCCAACGCGCGCGCCCGGGCCCTGCAGGGGCACCCGTGGGTGTTCGCCAACGAGGTCGAGGCCCTCCTGCCCGTCGAGCACGATGGGGAAGTGGTCGAGTGCCGCGACCGCACGGGTCGGGTCATCGGCACCGGCATCTACAATTCGAAGTCCCAGATCGTCTGGCGCCGCCTGAGTCGCGAACGCGTGTCGCTCGATGCGGCGTACTTGCGTGGTGCCGTCGAACGCGCCGTCGCGCGCCGGGCTCCGGAGGCGGCGCGCCGTTTGATTTGGAGCGAATCCGATGACCTGCCCGGCGTGGTGGTGGATCAATTTGGCGATACGCTCGTGGTGCAGGTCCAGACGCTCGCGATGGAGAAACGGGCGACGCTGCTCGGCGACGTGCTGGCCGAAGTGCTGAAGCCGGCCGAGATCATCTTCCGCAACGACGGCCCCATCCGGCGGCTCGAAGGTCTGCCGCTCGAGGTGCACACGCGGTCCGGCCAAGTTTGCGAACCCCGGTGGCAACGAATTGAGGGCTTCGACTACTGGCTCGACCTCCAGGCCGGGCAGAAGACGGGTTTCTATCTCGATCAACGTTACCAGCACACCGCGGTCGCGAAGTATTGCCGCGGCGCGCGGGTGCTCGATGCCTTCTGTAACCAGGGAGCGTTCGCTCTGCATGCGGCGCGGGCGGGTGCGGCGGAGGTGCTGGGCTTGGACAGCGCCGCGGAGGCGATCGAAGCGGCGCGGCGCAATGTGGCCCGCAATGGCGTGAAGGCCGACTTCGAGGTCGTGAATGTATTCGATTGGTTCAACGCGCCGGAACGCGCGGTCGATCCTCTTTGGGATGTGATCGTGCTCGACCCGCCGCCCTTCGCCAAGTCGAGGAGCGCGCTCGAGGGCGCGTTGCGCGGCTACAAGGAAATCAATTTGCGGGCGGTGAAGCGGCTCGTCCCGGGGGGCGTGCTGGCGACTTACACCTGTTCCCATCACATGCAGGATGCCGAGCTGCGACAGGTGTTGGCCGAGGTGGCCACGGATGCGCGGCGCAAGCTGCGGGTCCTGGAATGGAGTCACCAGCCGGTCGATCATCCGGTCCTGGTCACGATGCCGGAGAGCGAGTACCTGCGCGGTTACATTCTTCGCGCCGAATAGCCCGGCCGACCACGGCAGGCTTGAACCGATGGGGCAAACCGGTCGTGCCCACGGGTATGCCTCGCCCCATCAACGCCCTGATCGTGGATGACGAATCGCATGTGCGGACGTTCGTCCGCCTGCTGCGGCGGGAAGTCGGAATCCAGGAATGCGGGAAAGCCTCCGACGGCGGAGCCGCACTCGATCTCGTGGGGCGACACCAGCCGCAACTGCTGCTGTTGGACGTCAACATGCCGCAGATGAACGGCATTGAGCTTCTGGCCCGGCTGCGGGAAGCGCAGTCTGACACTCCCGTGGTGATCGTGAGCGCCCCAAGCTCGATCAGCGTCGTGAACGAGGCCGCCCGGCTGGGTGCCGTCGGATACGTGCTCAAGCATTCGCCCAAGGCCGAAGTGCCGGCAGCGCGGCGAGACGTGCTCGACAGCCTCGAAGAAGACGCGGACGAGGAAAACGGCTAGTCACTCAGCGCCCGGCTCCGTCAGCGCAGGGTTTTGTCCAGTTCGCGGCGGAAACCGCGGATCTCGTCGAGCTGCTTTTGCAGTTCCGCTCGCTCCTGCTTGGTGCGGGCGCGCGCCATGGCTTCGATGATGTCTTTCTCGGCTTCCATCAGTTGAACGCGT
>JBEIHL010000903.1:0-1926 GCA_040381375.1 Opitutaceae bacterium | reverse complement strand
GGCGGGCGGCTGCTGCCACCAGCCTTCGTTGAGCACGAGATCGAGCCGGCCGTCGCCGTCGATGTCGCCGACGCCCTCGCCGTGGTAGTAGTGATTGAACTCCGCCTTTTCCGTCACCGGCACGAAGCGCCACGGTTTTTCGGGCGCCGACCAGTCGGGCGTGTACCAGCCCCACTGCTTCAGTTTGTGCGCGGCCTCGGTGCCGGAGATGGAAAGAATTTCGGGACGACCGTCGCCGTCGATGTCGAGAAACTGCGGCGCCTCGCCGAACACCCGCGGCGAGACGAGGTGGCGTTTCCAGATTCCGGGCGAGGTGACCGCACCTTTACCAGGGTTCTGATACCAGTTCGCCTCGTGAAACAAAACGCGGCCGAGCACGAGAATGTCGGGCCAGCCGTCGCCGTTGAAGTCGCGGATAAAGGAGAACATCGAGTTGGTCGGCTTCTCCTCCACGGGCTGGGGCACCATCGGATAGAACTCGTGCTTCTTCCGGAAATCCGGACCGGCATACCAATACGGACCAGCGATGACATCCACATGCCCATCGCGATCGATGTCGGCCGCGTTGATGCCGTCGCAGAGATACTGGTCGGTAAGCGTGATTTTCTGGAACGTGACGGACGCGCCCGGTCGGAGGGTCGGAGCGGCCGGACAAAGCGACGCGGTCAGGGCCAGCGCGGCGGCAGCGAAGATTGCGGGGTGGAGTTGCATGATAGCGGTCGGTGAGAGGAAGGATGCGGCGATCGCACGGTTTAGGGGACGCTTTTCTTGCCCTCTTTGCGGGACGCCGGGCTGCCGGCGTCGACGGGCCAGTGCGCCGATTCGGTGCGGGCGGTGCGGAAGAGTTCGCGCGCGCGCGCGACGAACTCCGGCCGGCTCGCGGCGATGTTGTGCGCTTCGCCCGGATCGGCGCGCAGGTCGTACACCTCGATGGGGGCGCCGGGCTCGATTCGGACGGCCTTGAGGTCGCCCTCGCGGACGGCCTGGCCGAACTTGTTTTGCACGAGCTCCCAGTAAACGTAGCCCGCGCGGGCCCGGGACTCGCCGCGCAGGGCGGGTGTAACATCGATCCCGTCAATGCCCGCCGGCGGCTTCGCGCCCGCGAGCGCGGCAGCCGTGGGCAGGAAGTCCCAGCCGCCCCAGACAAAGTCGCTGCGTTGGCCGGCCGGAACGCGACCGGGCCAACGCACGATCATCGGCGCGCGGAGTCCGCCTTCCCACAGCGATCCCTTGAAGCCGCGGAGTCCCCGTTGGCTACCGAAGAACTGCGGGATGCCGGGCCGGTCGGGCGCGCCGTTGTCGGAGCAGAAGAAGACGATCGTGTCCTGTTCGAGCCCGAGCGCGCGCAGCTGATCGAGCACGCGGCCGACGCCACGGTCGAGCCGCGTGACCATCGCGGCGTACGCGGCGAACGGAGTGAGATGCGCGTTCTTGCCCCCCTGCCGGGCGACCGCGGGCTCGGGAAACTTTCCGAGATACTCCGCCACCGCGTCATCGGGCGCGTCGAGCTGCGCGTGCGGGGCAATGTAGGCGAGATAGAGGAAGAACGGCCGCGCTCGGTTCTCCGCGATGAAAGTGACGGCCTCGTCAGTGAGGAAATCGCTGGAGTACTGGCCACGCTTGCCGCCGGCGTTGCCGGGAAGCGCGATCTCGGTCTCGTTGCGCCAGATGTTCTCGGGGTGGTGGAACTCGGCGAGGTCGTTGTTAAGGTAACCGAGAAAGCGGTCGAAGCCCTGGCGGTTGGGAATGCCTTCGTTGCCGGGTTCACCAAGCCCCCACTTGCCCGAGAGCGCGGTGGCGTAACCGGCGGATTTCAGGACCTCCGCCACCGTGACCGTGGCGGCGGGGAGCGGCACGCGCCCGACGCCGGCCTTGCCGTGATTGCCGCGGATCGGCGTGTGGCCGGTATGCTGGCCGGTCATGAGC
>JBEIHL010000902.1:0-1930 GCA_040381375.1 Opitutaceae bacterium | reverse complement strand
TCGGCCGCCGCCAGCTCCACGAGCGCCGCATTTGTCTCCGGCGTGACCTGCTCCTGGTCGCCGAGCAGCCTCACCGCCCAGCGCCGGATCCGCGGGGAAACGTGCCGCAGTTGCGCCCGCAAGTAGGCTTCGTCGGCGCCGCCGCTGCCGTACAACGCCCAAAACGCTTCCAGCCCGGGCTGGCCGTCGCCCGGCTGCGCGACCATCTCGCGCAGCCTCGCCTGCACGCCCGCATCGCGGCGATGCGTGAGCAGCTGGCGCGCCCTGCGCACGTACCAGTTATTTGGATGCGCGAGCAGTCCGACGAGTTCGGCGCTGCTCAGCCGGGCCATCGAGCCGCCGGGAACCACCCGGGCGAACGCCGCCGCCGCCGAGACGCCCGCCGCCGCGGGCGCCTGAATGCGGTAAACGCGACCGTTGCTGCGATCCCACTCCGCGTCCGGGTCTGGGTGCGACATCCGCTGATCCGACCAGTCCGCCACGTACACCGCGCCGTCTGGCCCCGCGATCGTGTCGGCCGGCGCGAACCAGGTGTCGTTCGCCACCACCAGGTGCCCGTTGAACTTGCCCTTGAACGTCGTGCCCCACGGCTCGAGTGCGCTCCACTGCACCGTGTGTTCGAGCAGGTCGTTCGCCACGAAGCGGCCGCGGTACTCCGGCGGAAACGTGTCCCCCTGATAGATCGTGCCGCCCGGCGTGACATGGAAACCCTTGTAGGCTGCGGCTGGCACGCGCTCAAAATAGCCGAAGGTGTACGGATTGTGCAGCTCACCGTGCTTCGCGAAGCTCTTCGCGTAGTACGCGCCCTGCACCATGTGGATCATCCGGAAGCTGACGAACCGGCCGGGAAACGGCGCGGGCGCGTCGATGCTCCACGCGGGCACGCCGCCGCCGCCGTTGGTGCTGGCGAAAAACTCGCCGTCCTGGTCGTAGTCGAGGCCCCACATGTTGCCGCCGCCCTCGGTGAACAACTCGAAGCGCCGGCTGATCGGATGATAGCGCCAGATCGCCTGCTGAAACTCCAGCCCCCGCACCTTCGCCGTCACCGTGCTGCCCTGGCAGCCGTAAAGCCAGCCGTCCGGACCGAAGATCAGGGAGTTTGCGAACGACTGTGCATCCTCGATCCCAAAACCACTGAGCAGGACTTCGGGCGCCGTATCCGGAATGTCATCACCGTCTCGATCCGGATAGAAAAGCAGGTACGGCGCCTGCATGACGAACACGCCGCCGTGCCCGAAGGCGATGCTCGTGGCCAGGTTGAGCCCATTGACGAAATCCTTCGCCCCGTCGGCCACGCCGTCGGCATTCGCATCCTCGAGAATCGTGATCCGGTCCGCCCCGCGCGGCCCGTGCGGCGGCGGCTCCGGCACCCGATCATATACGGTCCGCGAGTAGCGATCGACCTTCACGCGTTTCAGCCCGGCGGGATTCGGATACTGCAGGTATTGCACGACCCAGAGCCGCCCGCGGTCGTCGAACTCGATGCATACCGGCTGCGCCATCATCGGCTCGCTCGCGACCAAGTTCACCGCGAAGCCCGGGGCGACGGTCATCCGTTTCACCGCATCCGTCGGCGGGAAGCCCTGCGCGTGCGCCGACACCATCGAAAGCAAAAATACCAGCCCGAGGTGGAACAGCCTGTCCCCAGGCTGCTTCGAAGCGCGCGTTCTTCCTCGCGACGCCCAAGCGACCCAATCCAGCAGCCTGGGGACAGGCTGCTCCACCTGGAACGCACCACTCATCGCCGCGCCCCCCGCAGCTTCGTCCGCAGTGCGATCGTATCCAGATCGACGATCGCCGCGCGCGGGCCAGCTTTCTGCACCAGGTCACAGATCATATCGATGACTTTGAACTCGGGATCGACGTAGCAGAGGATCGACGGGTGCGAGAGGTAGTCGAACACCGCGCGATGCTCGATCGCCCATTCGAC
>JBEIHL010000901.1:0-1932 GCA_040381375.1 Opitutaceae bacterium | reverse complement strand
CCCACCCCACCCACCCAGCCCCCGAACACCGCCGCTCTGTTTTCGTGGGATTCGTGGGTTTCGTGGGCGACTCAGTTCTCCGTCAGCTCCTCACCTGGCCGTTACCTTCGATCACGTACTTGTAGCTGCAGAGCTCGGGCAGGCCCATCGGGCCGCGGGCGTGGAGGCGTTCGGTGCTGATGCCGATCTCGGCGCCGAAACCGAACTCATAGCCGTCCGTGAAGCGCGTGCTCGCGTTCCAGTACACTGTGGCACTGTCGACTCCGGCGAGGAAACGCCGCGCGGCCGCTTCGTCGGCCGTCACGATGGCGTCGCTGTGGCTCGACCCATCCCGATTGATCGTGGCGATCGCGGCGTCGAGCGAGTCGACGATCCGCACCGCGATGACGTAGTCTAGAAATTCCGCCGTGTAGTCAGCGTTCGTCGCCGGCGTCGACGCGATGCCGGCGCGGTCGAGCAGGGCGGCGCTGGCCGAATCGCAGCGCAACTGGACCTTCTTTGCGATCAGGGCGCGGGCGACACCGGGCAGGATGCGTTCCGCGGCGGCGCGGTGCACAAGCAACTGCTCGGCGGCGTTGCACACACTGGGGCGCGAGGCCTTGGCGTTCACTGTGATCGATTCCGCCATGGCCGCGTCGGCCGCCGCATCGAGGTAGACGAAGCAGACGCCCGTGTAATGCTTTATGACCGGGATGGTCGAGTTTTCCACCACATATCGGATCAGACTCTCGCCGCCGCGCGGGATGATGCAGTGGATCAGCGTATCTTGTTTAAGCAGCGTGGTGAGCGCCGTGCGGTCGGTCGTCGGCACGAGCTGCACCGCGTCGGCCGGCAGCCCGGCGGCGTGGAGCGCTTGCTGGATCAGCGCGCCGAGCGCCATGTTGGTGTGAAAGCACTCCTTGCCGCCGCGCAGGATCGAAGCGTTGCCGCTTTTAAGGCAGAGGATCGCGCAGTCGACGGTGACGTTTGGCCGCGCCTCGTAAATGATGCCGATGACGCCGATCGGCACGCGCAGTTTGCGGATGCGAAGCCCGTTGGGCCGGGTGAAATCCTCGAGCACCGTGCCGACCGGGTCGGGCAGGGCGATGACCTCGCGCACGGATTGGGCGAGGTGACGAAGCTTGCTCTCGTTCAACGTGAGCCGCTCGCGGGCCGAGGTCGTGAGGGCGCCGGCCTCGGGCGAGAGCAGGTCGCGTTGGTTCGCCTCCAGCAGTTCGAAATGCGAGGCTTCGATCAGGTCAGCCAATTTTTCCAGCGCGTCGTCCTTCCGGGCCCGCGGGATCGTCGCGAGCACTAGCGACGCGGCGCGGGCGCGTTGGGCCAGGGACGTGACAAGCTGGGCGAGATCGGTGGACATGAGGCGCTGAACGTCGGCTCAAACGGCCCCGGGTGCAAAATGAAAGTGGCCACCCTACTTCAACCTAGATTCCACAGACTGTGGAACCACTGATTGGCACTGATAAGCACTGATGAAGAAGATAGGTAGGCAGCAGGCGAATGTCCGCCCTGATCCCGCAGGTGAAGGCACGAAAAAATGCTATCCGCTCTGGATCAGTGATCATCAGTGAAGATCAGTGGTTCAACTGCGCCTACTTGATTCAACGCAGGTCCGAGAGCGCCACCGGATCCATGTCGGCGAACGTCTGGTTGTCGCCCCCCATGGCCCAGACGAAACGGTACGCCCCGGTGCCGGCGCCACAGTGGATCGACCACGACGGCGACAGGACGGCCTCGCGGTCGCGGACAACGACGTGGCGGGTGGCGTGCGGTTCGCCGAGGAAGTGGAAGGCGACGTTGTCGGCGAGGTCGAAATACAGGTAGATCTCGGAGCGGCGGCCGAGCGTGTGCGGAGGCAACGTGTTCCATAGGCTGCCGGGTTCAACCTCCGTGACCCCCATCACGAGCTGGCAGCTCTTCACGCCGTCCGGGTGG
>JBEIHL010000900.1:0-1954 GCA_040381375.1 Opitutaceae bacterium | reverse complement strand
TCGTCGAGCAGGCCGCGCTGTTTCAGATCGGTGATCAACGCGGCGCACGGTTGATCCACCTCGCGCGCGAGAGTGCGGATGCCGCGCGGAAGGTTGCCGTGATGATCCCAGCCGGGATGAGAGAGCTGGATGAAGCGCACGTCCTTTTCCGCGAGGCGCCGGGCCAGCAGGCAGTTGGCCGCGAAGGTGCCCGGCTTCTCGACGTCGGGACCGTAGAGCTGGCGCACCGATGCGGGCTCGCGACCGAGATCGGTGACTTCCGGCACGCTCGTTTGCATTCGGTACGCCATTTCGTACTGCGCGATGCGGGATTCGATTTCCGGATCGAGCTCCGCGTCGAACTGGACGCGGTTCAACGCCGCCATCCGGTCGAGCAGCGCGCGCCGGCCCGTGCCGCAGACGCCGTCGGGATTGGTCAGGTAGAAAACCGGGTCGCGGCCCGAGGAGAACCTCACGCCCTGGAAGCGCGAGTCGAGGAAGCCGTTGCCCCAGAGCCGGGCGTACAGCGGCTGGTCGGTGGGCTTCTTGGTTACGAGGACAACGAAGGACGGCAGGTTTTCGTTCATCGTGCCGAGCCCGTAGCTGACCCAGGAGCCGATGCTGGGCCGGCCCGCGATCTGCGAGCCGGTCTGGAAGAATGTCATCGCGGGGTCGTGGTTGATCGCCTCCGTCCACATCGACTTGATGAAGCAGAGGTCGTCGGCGACGCCGGCGAGGTGCGGCAGCAGGGAGCTGAACCAGGCGCCGCTCCGGCCGTGCTGTGCGAAGTCGAAATGGGAGCCGGCCAGCGGCAGCACCGCCTGGTTCCCGCTCATCCCGGTCAGTCGCTGCTGGCCACGCACCTCGGCCGGAAGCTCCTGGCCGTTTAGTTCGCGCAGCCGGGGCTTGTGGTCGAAGAGGTCCTGCTGCGAGGGGCCGCCGGACATGAAGAGATAGATTACCCGTTTCGCGCGGGCGGGCGCAGCGGCCCGCGCCGCACTGACGGCGTTCGGAAGCAGCTGGGCCAGCGCGATCGAGCCGAGACCGAGTCCCAGCCGGGTGCAGAACTGCCGGCGGGTGACGAAGAGAGGATCATTCGGATTCATGGAGGCAGGCCCGGTTCAGCGCAGGACGATGCTGGCATCGAGGTTGAAAAGCGCGGATGCGGAGGTCGTGGCGGCCGCGAGTTCGGCTTCGGGCAGGCCGGAATCGGCCGGGAGCCGGCCGACGCGAAGCAGCGCCGCCGCCTGCTCCGGGTTCCTGCGGAATAGATCGTGCTGCTCGGTGAAGAGCGCGCGCACGAGTTCCTGCTCACGCGGCTGGGGTGCCCGCGCGGTCACCGCCTGGAACAGCCAGGCGAGTCGCGCGTCGAGCGTTTCGCCGCCTTCGCGCAGCATGCGCATACCGAGGGCGCGCGCCGCCTCCACGAACTGGGGATCGTTGAGCAGGACGAGCGGTTGCAGCGGTGTATTCGTCGTTTGGCGACGGGCGGTGCATACATCCCGCGTCGGCGTATCGAACGCCATCATGTTGGGCGGCGTGGTGGTGCGGCGCCAGAAAGTGTAAAGCGAGCGTCGGTGGAGGCCCGGGCCTTCGTCCGCGCGGTACTCGGGCAGGAAGTTATTCAGCGCCTTCCACATCGAACCGTCCGGTTGGTAGGGATGCACCGGCGGTCCGCCGATCTCGGGCCGAAGCAGGCCGCCAAGCGCCAGGGCGGCATCGCGCAACATCTCGGCGGAGAGGCGGCGGATGGGCCCGCGGGCGAGAAGGATGTTCTCCGGATCGCGCTGGCGCAGTTCCGGGCTGGCGATCGAGTCCTGCCGGTACGTGGCACTCAGCACGATCTCGCGACATGCCCGCTTGAAATCCCAACCGTGCGCGATGAAGTCGCGGGCCAGCCAGTCGAGCAGTTCGGGGTGCGAGGGCAGCGTGCCCTGAAGGCCAAAGTTATCCGAGGACGCCACCAGGCCCCGGC
>JBEIHL010000899.1:0-1968 GCA_040381375.1 Opitutaceae bacterium | reverse complement strand
CCTCGACCGTGAATCGGCCGTAACGCGGGTCCTCGGCCGCCAGGACGCCGAGCCCGCGCACGCCGGCCGGCACGTCGATCACGTACTGCGCGCGGCGAAATCCGTCTGGCGGAACCACCAACTCCTCCGGCTCGCTGTTCGCCCTCCGCAGGGCAAAGGCGCGCGCGCCGAACGGCGTCGCCGCCAGCAGCGGAATCGTCGCCGGCACCTCCTCGGTGACCGCGGATGATCCGTCGTTGACCAGATAAAGCACGATGACCGCCGTGGCTCCGGCGGGGACCGGCGCCGGCGGCGACTGCAAGAGGCGCGTCACCTCGGCCCGCCCCGCGAGGGTCAGCATCAACCCTCCCAAAAACAAACCGGTGCGAAAACAGAGGAAACTGCGGTGCATGATGAAGGGCGCGCTTGAAGCCGCGGCAGGGTGGTGTCACCGCTGCGACGGTACAAGACTGACTCGCGCAGAGGCGCAAAGGCGCGGAGAAAGACAATTCCAACCTGCACCTCCGCGCCTCTTCGGCTCTGCGCGAGACCCGGATTGGTTGACTCAACCGCGGGACAACACCCCGCGCGCCCCCTCCACCATGCGCTGCTGCACGCGTTCGACGCCCGCCATCACGGTCCGAACCCGGGCCTTCGCCCGGACGGGGTCGGCGTGGATCAGTTTCAGCCGCGACCACAGGTCGTCGCCGCTGGTTTCGTCCACTTCGCGCGTCCAGTCACTGACTCCAATCTCATGATACATCTGCCCCTTGACCGTGTCCGTGGGCTGCCGCACGTAGAACGCCGGCGTGCCATTCGTGAGCGCGATGATCGGCGAATGACACTCGAAGCTCACCACCGCCAGCGCGCTGGCGTAGACCGACGCGGCCTCGGTCGGCAGCCAATAGTTGTCGCGCCACACGACGTTCTTCCGCACGTCGTCCGGCAGCGGATCGACCAGGTGCTCCTTCGCGAGCTCGATCTGGTAGCTCATTTCCGGGCACGCGAGCACCTTCAGGCCGGTGCTCCGGACAAACGCGACGATGAGGTCGCGCAACTTGGCGTGATCGCGCGCGGTGGTACGGTCGTTGACGGCATCCTTCGCGAGGTCGCCCGCGTTGGGCTTCTTCCCCTGCAGCTTGTAATACGGCGTGTAACGCAGCCGCGGGATGACGCAGATGAACTTTCCCGGCTCGAGTTGGTTCGCGCGCAAATACGCCTCGGCCCGCGCATCGTCGCGAAGCTGCAGCGCGAACGTCGCATCAGGCCCGAATTCCAGAATCGGACTGAGCACTCCCTGGCGTTTGAGATACTCCGCGGTCAGCGTCTCGCGGCAGAAAATAAAAGCCGCCCCGCTGAGGATCTCGTGGGTCGCGGCCCGGAGGTGCCCAGCCGGCAGTCCGGCGATCACGCCGCGCATTTCCGACAACGTTCCGCCCTCGGGCCGGCTGGCGATGCTGGAGATCGGATCGTCGGTCATGCCGAAAATGCCGTAGGGCCGGCGCGAGGCCGCGCGCCACGCGGGCATGTAGGTGCCGCCCTTGAAGCCGGGACTAGACCCGTGCATCAGCAGGTCGGCCTCCGCCCACGCGGCCCGCAATGCGAGCGTGGTCGGCCTGCCCTGGGCGTCGAGTTCGCCCTCGACGATCTGCAGGCGGGGAAACCGCTGGAGCAGGCTTTCGCGCGCCTCGGGGCTGATCGCCACCGGCCAAAGCGTGAACTCGGCCTCCGCGAAATGACGCTCGAACAACACCAGCGCGCCCGGCGTATGCGCGATGTCGCCGATATTGCCGTGCTGCGCCGTTCCCGGCCGCAGCAGGATCCGCGGCGGCCGCCCGCGAGCGGCCCCACGAACAAGAGTGGACAGCCCACCCGCTGCGGCCATCGAAACGGTGTTCTCGAGAAATCGCCGACGATTCATGATTGGAAACATTGCGAGAGGCGGCCCACGAAACACACGATAAACACGAAACTCAGTTCCTTTCGTGT
>JBEIHL010000898.1:0-1990 GCA_040381375.1 Opitutaceae bacterium | reverse complement strand
CCGTCAGCGCGAGCTTCTGCAGCGCCTCACGCCGCTGCGACTTGTATTTTGTGATGCCGGCCGCCTCTTCGAACACCGCGCGCCGCTCCTCGGGCTTGGACGACAGGATCTGGTCGATCTGGCCCTGCGCCATGATCGAGTAGCTGGTCCGGCCAATGCCGGTGTCCATGAAAAGCTTCTGGATGTCCTTCAACCGGCACGGCTGGCCGTTGAACGCGTACTCACTTTGGCCATCGCGATGCACGCGACGCATGATCTCGATCTCGTGAAATTCGCTGCCGAGCTGCTTCTCGCAATCCGTCAGGAGGAGCGACACCTCGCAGAGCTGCGCGGGTTTCCGGGTGTCGGCACCCTCGAAGATGACGTCCTGCATCTTGCCGCCGCGCAGCGCCTTGGCGCTCTGTTCACCCAGCACCCAGCGGATGGAATCGGCGATGTTCGACTTGCCGCATCCGTTCGGGCCCACGACCGCGGTGACCCCCGGTTCGAACCGGAGCGTAGTCGGATCCGCGAAGCTTTTGAAGCCATGGAGCTTGAGCGCCTTGAGATACATGCAGGAGGAAGCGGCCGATTGAAGGCCCGCCCCCGCGCCCCGCAATGGAAAAACCGGAAAGGTTGTTCACAGCGCATTCACGGCCGTCCCCGGCGCCGCGTGCGACCAGCCTTTA
This sequence comes from Opitutaceae bacterium, assembly GCA_040381375.1. Classification (GTDB taxonomy): domain Bacteria; phylum Verrucomicrobiota; class Verrucomicrobiia; order Opitutales; family Opitutaceae; genus ER46. The sequence continues at coordinate 1,322 of JBEIHL010000898.1, read as the reverse complement.
CGTGCGGTCCGCATCCCGCTACGCGAAACGCCTCCCGGCTTAGTCGCCCCTTTTCACCCATGCACCCACGCCGAATTCTCGTCGCTCTCGCCTTGACCGCTCTCACCAGCGTCCTCGTCGCCGCCGTGCCCCAAATCCCCGGCATCGGCGCGGCGATGCAGGCAAAGATCGACGAACGGGAAATCGCCGGCGCGGTCACCGTCGTACTCACGAAGGACAAAGTCCTGCACCTCGTGAGCACCGGCCACGCCGATCTCGCCACGCGGCGCGCGATCGCGCCCGACTCGCTCTTCTGGATCGCGTCGATGTCCAAGCCGATCACCGGCGTGGCTGTGCTGCTGCTGCAGGGCGAAGGGAAGCTCAACGTGAACGATCCGGTCGCGAAGTACGTGCCGGAGTTCGCGCAACTGAAAACCCCGTCCGGCAAACCAGCGAACCTCACGATCACCCAGATCCTGACGCACACGTCGGGCCTCGGCGAGGCGCCGATGGCCGCGACGCTCAACGCCCGCACGCTCGCCGACCTCGTGCCGGTGTGGCTCGCGGCGAAGATGTCCGGGGAGCCCGGTGCGCAATGGCGTTACTGCCAGTCGGGCATCAATCTCGCCGGCCGGATCGTGGAGGTGGTCAGTGGAATGAGTTTCGACGCGTTTCTCCAAAAGCGGCTGTTCGATCCGCTGGGAATGAAGGACACGACCTTCTATCCCTCCGACGCCCAAAAGGCGCGGCTGGCGATCGGGTATTCGAAAAACAAGGACACCGGCGGGCTCCAGCCCGCGCCGCTGCGCGCGGAGTATGGCTCGCGGACCGTGCCCCCGCAGGGCAACGGCGGGCTCTTCTCGACTCCGAACGACTACGCACGCTTTTGCCAACTGCTGCTCAATCGCGGTTCCTTCGCCGGCAAACGCATCCTGAGTGAGCAGGCGTTTCAGGTGCTGACCTCGGTCCACACCGGCGATCTGCCGACGGGATTTTTCCAAGCCGAGGCGTTTGGGCGTCACGGCTCCAAGTACGGTTGGGGTATCGGCACCTGCGTCCTCAAGACGCCGCACGAGGGAACCGCCGCCGTGCTGTCCCCGGGATCCTTCGGCCATGGCGGCGCCTGGGGCACGCAGGCTTGGATCGATCCGGTGAAGGGGGTCGCCTACCTGCTGATGGTGCAGCGCGCGAACTTCCCCAACGCTGACGCAAGCGGAGTTCGCCAGGTTTTCCAGGAAATCGCCGCGGCCGCGCTCGCGCGCAGGTAGCAGGGAGACGAGGAGTCTACCTGGGAGCGCCGAGCTCCAGCTCGGCCCGTAGCGCAGCCGAGCCGAGCTGGAGCT
>JBEIHL010000897.1:0-1994 GCA_040381375.1 Opitutaceae bacterium | reverse complement strand
GTGCAGCCGCTCCATCAGCGGGTGCGCTTTTTCCCGGAGCGCCGCGTCCCGCCCGTACTCGCGCAGCGACGCCAGCCGCCCGGTCAACTCATAGGCCCCGCCGCGATCCTCCTGCTCCACGTACCCCAGATCGCGCAGACTTTTCAGAATCCGGTGCACCGTCGGCTTGGGCAGCCGCCCTTCCTCCGCCAATTCCGCGAGGGTCAGCGCCCGGCGGGAGCGGGCAAGCACCTCCAGGATGCTGAAGGCGCGGTCGAGAACGGCGATGCTCATGGTTTCTGGCTTGCGGACCGTTTCACAATGCGGAATGCCTGTCTCGTCAAACAAAATGACTCCCCTGATCTTCGACTGCCATAATCACCTCGGCGTCGATCTGTTCTTCTACCTCAACGGCTACCATCCCTACGCGCAGGACCTGCCGACGCTCGTGACCGAGGGCCGGCACTGCCGGGTCGACCGCTGGGTCGTCTTCCCGATGGTGTCCAATCTGAGTTTCGACGTGCCCGCGATGCGCCGGGCGAAGCTCGTGACGGGGGGCTGCGAAGCGGTGCCGTACGCGTTCGAAAACGAGCGGATGCTGCGCGAGATCTACGAACTCTATCCGGACCTTGGGCGGTACACGTTGCCCTTTGCCATCCTCGACCCGACGCGCGAACCCGCGGCCCAGGTCAGGAGACTGCGGGAGCTGCATCGGGAGTTTCCTTTTCACGGGCTGAAGATCCAGCCCACGATCATTCAGTCGGAGATCCGCTCCCTGCTCACGGTGGGCCGCGGGTTCGTCGACCTCGCGGCCGAGCTGGATCTGCCGTTTCTGATTCACTCGAGTGTCGCGCCGGACGACGTGTGGTCGCAGGCGTCCGACATCCTGGACGTCGCCGCCGCGAACCCGCACGTGCGTTTTTGCCTCGCCCATTCCTGTCGCTTCGACCGCGCCTGCCTCGACCGCGTCGCCGAACTGCCCAACACGTGGTTCGACTGCTCCGCCCACCGGATTCATTGCGAGGGCGTGCTGCGCGGCCTCCGCTACGTGGCGCCGGCGGAGCGCCGCTTCCCGGCCGACTACCGCGACCCGACGGCGGTGCTCGCGGCGATGGCGGCGGCATATCCGAAGAAGCTGATCTGGGGTTCGGACACCCCCTTCCAGAGCTACGTGGCCAAGGACGGCGACTCGTTTGTCTCGCTCCGCAGCACTTACGCCGCCGAGACTGACTGCCTGCACGCGCTCTCCAGCGATGCACGCGCAGCGATCGCCCACTCCAACCTTCTCGATCTCCTCCGCCTCAAGGATGAACGCATTCTCGCTCGCGACTAGCGCCGCCCTCGTCACCGGCTCGACGCAGGGCATCGGCCACGGCATCGCCCTGGGCCTGCACGCCGCCGGGGCCGACGTGGTATTCCACGGTCCGGGGGCGCGGCCCGACACCCTGCCGGACAACGCGCCGTACGTGGCGGGAGACCTGTTTCAGGAGGGGACACCGTCCGCGATCGTCGACACGGCGCTCCAGGTGCAGCCCGCGCTCGACCTCCTGGTTTGCAACGCCGGGAGTTTCTTCGACGTGCCGTTTCTGAACATGAGTGCGACCGAGTGGGACCGCACCATGAACCTCAACGTGCGCGCCACCTACTTCGTCGCCCAGGCCTTCGCGCGCGCCTTGGTCGCCCGACAGCGCCCCGGCGCCATCCTGATCGTTTCATCGACGAACGGCTTTCAATCCGAACCCGACTCCACCGCTTACGACACCTCGAAAGGCGCGTTGGTAATGCTGACCCGCTCGCTGGCTCATTCGCTCGCGCCGCATGGCATCCGCGTGAACGGCATCGCCCCGGGTCTCATTCACACGCCGCTGACGACGGGCTGGCTCACGGGCAAGCAGCCCGAAACGCGCCGGCTGTACGAAAAGAAGATCATGCTCGGCCGCATTGGCGAACCCGCGGACTGCGCGGGCGCCGCGGTCTTTCTGCTCTCGCCCGCGGCAAGTTATATTACCGGCCAG
>JBEIHL010000896.1:0-2008 GCA_040381375.1 Opitutaceae bacterium | reverse complement strand
GATCGGATCCGGGAGGGGTTAGCAGACATGGCCGGTGAAGAGACTTCGCCCGTCACGCCGGCTTGGCCGCCCTCCGGCGGGCTTCCTTGAACACCGCGGCAAAGGACGGTCCGCCGGGCAACGCGCTCGCGGTGAGCAGCCCTGAAAACAGGCCGGGGACGATGCCGGCCACCATCATGGTGTCCACGCCAGTGAGATAGAGACCGGGGATCGGCGTGCGCACCTGCACCCAGGCACGGGCTGCGGGAGCGAGCCGGTCGGGGCAGGCTCCCAGACCGTAGATGCCGCCGCGGTCATGCCCGGTGAAATGCTCGTTGGTCACGGGCGTGGACAGCTCGCGGTGGGCGACGAGTGCCGAGAAGCCGGGCACGCGCGATTCCACCAGACGCAGCAGACCGTCGGCGATGCGGTCCTTGAACCGCTGGTAGTCCGCGTCGCGATTCAGCCACGGCTGTTCCCGCCAGCGGGCGAACGCATCGTAGCCGGCGAAGGTGACGATTTCCGCCGTGTGCGCCGTGGCCTCGGGATCGCGCAGCGATGGAAACGAAACGTAGGCCTGCTCCGGCGTGCCCTTGGCCAGCGACGCGTCCCGCCGGGCAAAGAGCGCGTCGTGATCCGTGTCCTGGTAGATCCAGATATTTCCCCCGCCCACGCCAAGCGAGCGCGGGTCGGCCGACAGGCCGACGTAAAGGCAGGCGGTCGTGGCCGGCGGGTACTGTTGCCCAAAGCGGCCGAGTGCCTCGCGGAACGGCAGCGGGTGGGACGCCGGCACGAGGCGCAGATGCGTCGTGGCCGCGCCCGCATCCGAGACGATGAGCGGCGCCCGAAATTCCTCGACCGGGGCCGTCTCGGGCCCGCCGACCTTGCGGACGCGGACGCCCACGGCGCGGCCCTGCTCGATGATGATTTCCGTAACTTCGCGCCGGAGCAGGAATTCTCCCCCGGCCTCCTCCACAATTTTCCGCACACTCGCGCCGATGCCACCGGCACCGCCCGTCGGGTAATACGCGCCATTCCGGTAATGACGCGCAATCATCGCGTGAATCGGAAACGCGCTCGAACCCGGCGGCAGGCCGTAGTCACCCCACTGCGAAGCCAGCAAGGCGCGCAGCATCGGATCGCGGAAGCGCGCCGTCAAATAATCCCCGGTCGTCAGGGCGAAGTGGCGTCCGGCCCACCACCGGCCGGCGCCGAGCAGCCACCGCAGCCACCCCGGCAGGTTGTTCTCGAACGACGCGAACATCAGCGCCCGCGCGGCCCGCGCGATGTCCCTGAAGTAGGCGCGGATGGCCTTTCCCTCCGCGGGGAAACGGGCGATCAGGTCCGCCGCGTGACGCCGGGGATCGCCCTGCACGTCGAATTCAAAGCCCGGATAGGAAAACTTCTCGAACGGCTCCGGCAGCCGTGCCCACTCCACCTCCGCCCGGGTCACCAGATCGAGGACCTGCCGGACATTCGAGCCCTTCTGCATCTCGCCGACGTAATGCACCCCGACGTCCCAGTGATACTTCCCCCCGGCTGAACTGGTGGGTGTAGCCGCCCGGTTGGAAATGCCGTTCCAACACGAGAACCCGCCGGTGCTGCAACTGCGTGAGGAGGCTGGCGAGCGTGAGGCCGCCAATGCCCGAACCGATGACAATGACGTCCGGCTGCTTCAAGGCCGCCCATTTTGAAGAGATCCACCAACCGGTCAAGCGACCCATCGACGTGATCTTGGAGAAGCACCGCGTCGCCTGCGACATGCTGCACGGCTTCAGCTGGGACAGGTGGACCGGGAAAATGTCGAATGACGAATTCGGAATGGCGAACTGACTGAACTTCGGAATTCGGACTTCTGCATTCGCACTTCGCCAGGGCCAGATCATCGACATCTTCACCGCGTCGGGATTGAGCGCCAACGGCGCGACCGCTAGGAAACTGGATTTTCAGTGGGATCGGATCGCACATCCTTGAGCGCCTGCTTGGTGCGGGTGGCCGAGAGGGTGTCGTTGGCCGACCAGCCCGTGTC
>JBEIHL010000895.1:0-2015 GCA_040381375.1 Opitutaceae bacterium | reverse complement strand
GCCCGCGCAGCGATTGCCGGACGTTGAAGTCGAAACCCTTGATGCTCGCGTCGCCCGCGTTGAACTTCGTGGACAGATTCCAGCCCACATAACGCGGATCGAGATCGGCGGCCTCCAGGTCCGCTAGCGTGGCGACCCGGACCGCACTGCCAAAAAAGTCCGTGATCTCCTTGCGGAACACGCTCGCGCCGATCAGGCCGCCTGAATCCGTGTAGTATTCGAGCGACACGTCGTAATTGTCGGCGGTCCACGGCCGGAGGGCCGTGTTGCGCACGGTGAGCGTTCCCTTGATGATGCTCGGGTCCGCAAGCTGGACTTCCGTCAGGTCGGCCTCACTGACCGTCGTCAACGGTATGATGTCGCCGAAATTCGGCCGGCCGTACGTGCGCGCGTAAGCTGCGCGAATCAGGAGGTTTTCCCTGAGGTCGTAGGTGAGATGCAGGCTTGGGTAAAAGCCATGATACTCCCGGTGCCCCTTGGCGGTGCGCTCCGTCCGCGTCAGCAGCAGCTCCTGCATGGAGCCCGCCGCGCCCGCCTCCGGTTTGCGAATCCGCGCCCCGGTGGCGGTCCGTGCAAAAGTGCCGTTCGGATTGCGCACGAAGACCGCATTCGGGTCCGACGCCGAGCCCAGTCCGTCGTTGACGGTGTTCTCGAAGCGCACGCCGGTGAGAATCCTCAGCCGCCCCCGGAAGGGACTCGCCTCCGTCTGGAAATAAAGCGCGTCGACCGTCTCCCGCACATATTGCGAGTTGGTCATGCGGGAATTTTCCTCGGCCACGAGCTGCGCCGGCGTCTTGATGAACAGGAGCGGGTTGGCCAAATAGGCGGCCCAGCCGCGGGACGGGGAGAGCCAGGGAATGTTTTTGAAACCGAAATCCGAGTCCTGGTTCTTGTACACCTGCATGGCGTACGGCTCGAGCGGGGCGAGCGGATCGCCGTTCGGGCCGTTGAACGTCCAATTCTTGTTGTTCGGCTTCAGGTCCGCCGTCTGCTCGCGCCGTGAGACCCCAATTTGAACCGACGTCGGAAACGGCAGGAAGTCCAGCCGGCGCTGCACATTCAGGTTGCCCGCGTTGAGCGCCGACGTGTTGATGCCCTGTGCGTTGTTGCCCGTCGCACCGCGGTAATTGGCGAGGTTGTTGAAGTCGACCGGCTGATTGGCGTTGTCGAAAATCCGAATCTGGTTTGGCCGGTCGCTGACGATGTCGAGGAAGGATATCCGGATGGGATTCCGGTTCGTGCCGGAGAACTGAAAAAAAGTGCCGGCGTCCTCGTAGCGACGCTTGGTCAGCGAGGCCGAACGGCTGATCCCGGCCTCGATCTTCCAGCGGCCATCGTTGAAGCGGTAGTTCAAATTGCCCGCGTTGGTTTCCTGCGGGATGAGCTGGTTGGTCCCGTTGTTGGTCAACGTGCCCTGGCCGGTCGCGCCGATCGTGGATTTTTCGTCATAGCTGAACGGCGTCCCCGTGGCCGGAGTCGGTGCCGCGATCGCGCCGGCGTTGAACGTGAGCAGGAGCGCGCCGATCTCGGTTGTCGCGCGGTTCAACTGCCCGCCCAGCGACAGCACGGAGTGCTGCGTGACCCGCCAGTCGGCCTTCAGGGCCAGGCTGTTTCGCGTGATGTTCCGGGGGCCGTCCAACAGCAGATACGACTGCAAGTACGGCTTGGCCACCGACGAGGTGATGCCGGTGCCGGTGCTCGCCCAGGTGGTTCGCGTGAAGTGCTGCTCGTTGTAGATGTTGTTCGACATCCCCGAGACGACGATGCCGAATTTTTTTCCGATCGGCAGGGTGTAGTCGAAGTTGAATCCGGGAAGAATCTTGCGGGTCTCCTGGTCGCGATAGGAATGCGGCGTCTTTTTCAGCGTGAGATTGGAGCGGTCGCCGTTGCCCACGAGATTGAACCCGTAACGCAGAAGCGCGCCGCTGCGCTCAAACGCGCTCTTGCCGACCATGTTCACCGAGCCGCCGATCGAGTCGGCGGGCGTGGACGGAGTCGGCACCTTCGTCACCTCG
>JBEIHL010000894.1:0-2032 GCA_040381375.1 Opitutaceae bacterium | reverse complement strand
TCCACCTTCGGTGATCTCCTCAGCTCTTCGCCACCGCCACGCACTCCACCTCGTACTTCAACGTCGGCGGCAGACAGTTCGTGATCGTCGTGCGGGTCGGATACGGCGCGGTGAAGTACTCGCGATAGAGTTCGTTGTAGCGCGGCACGTCGGCCGGATCGCGCACGTAGTTGCGGGTCTGCACGACGTCCTTCAAGTCGCAGCCGGCCGCCTTGAGCACCAGGCGCATGTTCTCGATCGAGCGGCGGAACTCGCCCTCGAAGGTATCGGGAACCAGTTTGCCGGTGGTGTCCACGGACGCCTGGCCCGAGACGAAAACGATGTCGCCGACGCGAACGACGGGACTGAAGGGAAGGTGCGACGTCGGGGTGTCGGCGGCGCGCGGATAGGTGACGGTGGTGCTCATGAAAATTCGCAGGTGAAAGCCGTGGCGAGATCGACCGGCCAGACCGGCCGTTGCAGATGCCGCCACGGAAACGTGGTCAGATTGCTTGAACAGGGCCCCGGGGTGTCGACGTAATACGACGCGCGGGTGATCGGATCATAGGCGCGCTTGTGCGCCACCGCCGCCTTGACGCCGATCACGGCAAAGTCCCGCGGCTCCAACCCTTGGCTGCGCAGTTGACCGAGGTCGAAGGGAGGCGTCTTCCGGGAAGTCAGCAAGAGCGTCACGCCCGCGCTCCGAATCACCGCACACGGACCCATGTCGAAGCGCGTGCCGCTCATCGAGGCGAGATGACTGTTGGGATCCTCGAGCGCGAATCGTCCGTCGCTGCGCGACACGAGGGTCGCCGCGAGCGACACCGGCCCGGCGTCGCCCCGCCAATTCCGCCCGCCCACCGTCACCTGAAAATTTTCACCGATCGCTTTTGCGCAGAGCGCTGCGACCGCGGCGGGATCGTTGATCACGACCAGACTGTTGCCGATCCCATGCGCGAGCAGCGAACGCAACACGCCGGTGCCGTCACCGGGAGCGCCGCCGCCGATATTGTCCGAAGGTTCCACCAGCAACACCGGGCCTGCGGACGGCGGGTGGGCGGCGAGTTGCGCGACGACGACATCGACGGCGGGATAAACGATGTTGCCCGCCTCGCGGATCGACCACGCCAGGCGGGCGCCGCTTTCCAGCACGGCCTGCGTACCGGCCTCGGCCCCCACCGTGATGGCACAAAGCGAAAAGCCCGTCACCGGCGTGTCGGCAAACGAGAATCCCGCCGCGACATTGCACTCCCAGATTTCCGGCTGCGCCCGCTCAACCTGGCGGGCCCACCGCTCCAGCGCCGCCATCGGATCCGCTCCCGTGCCCGTTCCTGGCGGCGCCCACATGAGGGGCGGACGGCACCAGACCATGCGGGGCAACACCCGCTCACGCAGCGCGCGCCCCAGCAACTGCGTACCGCGCACCGCCGCGGCCCGCGCATCGGTGTGCGGGTTTTCCCGATACATCGCCAGGCCGTTCGCCAGACGACACATCCGGGCCGACACATTGGCGTGCAGGTCGAGCACGCCAAATAGCGGGAGCTCCGCCGCGCCGGGCAGCGCGCGCAGCCGGGCAAGAAACTCACCCTCGAGGTCCGCGTGCGACTCGGTGACCATGGCGCCGTGGAGGATAAGGAAAATGCCCTCCACGCCAGCGGCCAGCGCAGGCCGGGCCCGGCGTTCGAACTCGGCCCAGTAGCGTTCGAAGGCGGCGTCCGCCACCATGCCGCTCGGGGTCGCCCGCGCGTCGATGGTCGGAAGAACTTCGAAGCCGAGTTCGTCCGCCGTGGTGAGAAAGCCGTCGGTCGGGGAACCGTCGCCGCGGCGGGTGAAAACCTCATCGCCCAAGGCAACCGCGAAATCCTCCCAGCGCGTCAGCTCGTCGAGGAAAGTGTGCGTCTCGTGGAAGAGTCCGGCGGTGAGAATGCGGGGCTTCATGAAAGCGACATCACCCACGCAATTCGCCCAAACTTTGAACAGGAAGATCGCGAAGAGCGGGAAGAATCTTCCCGGCCTTCCCGATCTTCCGGTTCAACTAGAGCTCCCGGTTGCG
>JBEIHL010000893.1:0-2044 GCA_040381375.1 Opitutaceae bacterium | reverse complement strand
GAACATCGCGGCGCTGCGGGAAGGGTATCCGCGCTGTCAGGCGATTCACGACTCGGCCGAGCACTTGGTCCGCCACCTCGGTGAACAGAAGGCGCGCTGCATCGTCAGCGGACTCGCCTGGGGCAACATGATGCCCGCCGCCCAGGATCGGATCATGAGCGCCGTCTCTAGTGCGCTCGCGCCGGAAGGGCAGTTTGTCGCCTTTGCCTACATCCATGCGCGCTACTTTCCCACCACGCTGCGCTTTAGGAAACTGATGTTCCGGCAGTTCTCCCGCGTGGAAACCACGCCCGTCATCTGGCGCAACCTGCCCCCGGCGTACGTGTACCGCTGCTGGCGGTAGTGAATTTATGGCAGGAACCGTTCAGGGTGCGGTCATGCGCCGGGTCGCTGGCCGGCAGCGTTCCAGCCGGGCGGCAAAGTCGCGGAGATAATCCTCCCGCCATTGGTTCACGGTGCGGGCGCCGAGGTGCGGGCCCTCGGCCACGGCGGGCGAGGGGTCATCAGTCCACCAATTGGGGAACGCCGGATCGGGCGTCAACGCGGCTTGGGGCGGCGGCAGAATCGACGTGATCTCGCCCGTGCGGCCGTCGAGCGCCGCGATGTTGCTGCGAAGCGTGTACCGGTAGGTTTTCGCCTCCTTCGGGCAGAAGCGGAAACGCACCGCACCGGTGCCATCCACGTGACCGAACAGCGCCTGATTTTCGATGATCATCCTGGCCTCCGGTTGCATCGGCGTATCGGAACCGAGTGGCAGCACGAGTTCCAGAATTCCGCCGTGTTCGATTCGATCGGCGGCGGTCGTCAGGCGGTCGAAACGCGCGTACGGCCGCGTCCACGCCCGCACGTAGCGTCCGCCCCAGCCGGGTTGAAACGGCTGCGCGGGATCGCCGCGCAGCAGCCAGCTGACGGTGGGCGTGTCGCCCATCTTGAGCGTGGTGCGGGTCTGCTCCTGAAAGCGAATGCCGTGGGCGAAGAAGTCGCCGAGCGCGCCCCGCCCGGCCACGTGGCGCCGCACGAACTCCGCGTTGCCCCATTCGCCTGTCTGGTTGCCGCCAACGAACCAGCCGTAGTAGGTCGAATTGGACTCGATGATCCAGAGTGCCGGATGGTGCGTGGCGAGATAGTGGTACGCGTCGGGGCTCCATTTCTTGTTCGGGCCGCCGATGAAATACACGCGCAGCTTCGGCCGGATGTCCGGCGCGTCGTGCAACGCTTGGGCGAGGTCCTCGATCCCGCCCCAGACCAGCACGTGGAGTGGGCGCGGGTCGGAGTGCCGGGCGCAGCGCACGATCCAGTCGGACCCCGCGGTGGTGCGGCGCACCCCGGCGTACGGCGCGATCTCGGTCTCTCCCTGCTGGGTCATGGCTCGCAGGGCTTCCGGCGTCGGATAACGGGCGGACGCAGTCTGGAGGTTCGGATAATCCGTCGCGTAGCGATCGATTACTTCGAGGATGTGGCTCGCGCGACCTGCGCCGTGTGGGGACGAGATCAATCCTTCGAGGTCGAGCATATCCGCGTAGAGCAACAGGTGCACTAGCGATTGATGGTCGTCGAAGTCGGTCCCGCCGATGTCCGTCGACACCACCACGCGGTGGCGCGCGGACGCGGCCGCCAGGGTGGCGTTCGCGACGAAAACGGCCGCCAGTAGCGCGGCGATCAAACGGAGGGTTGGCATCAGGATTCGCGGCCGCGTGCCTACCGGTCCGGGACGTCCACGCCGACCTGCAGCAGTCGGCGGAGATCGAGTTGCGGCAGGGGGCTCGCGTCCGTATCCGAACCGATCACCGGCGACTGCCCACCCGCGTTGGCGCGGAAGTAGTAGCGGTCGCGGGCGGTGGTTTCGATGACTTCGCCGGTCTGGGGATCCTGCAGACGCACGGTGCCGCCGAGGATGTCCCGCGTTTGCCGCTGACGCGCGGCGTCCGAGGCCCAGCGCGCTTCGATCGTCTGCTGCTGCTGTTTCGCTGACGCGGCGAGATAGTCGGTCCAGAGCCGGCCGAGTCGCAGCTCATGCTGGCGTTCTCCCGTTGCCCAATTCGGG
>JBEIHL010000892.1:0-2047 GCA_040381375.1 Opitutaceae bacterium | reverse complement strand
CCCCGGTTGAACAGGTACATCGCCACCGCCCCGGGCAGCGCGACGTAGAGAATGAAATAGGCCACGTAACTCGTGACCGTGTCGAATTCATAGCCACACGCCCGCGCCACGATGAACGCACCGACGCCCAGCAACGCCAACCCCGCACGCCAGAGCGTGGATGTTTCGATCAGAGCATGACGAGCGGGTAGAACGCGGCGCTGGAGGGACGCCATCGGGAGCTGGAGGAGGGGTTGGGGGATACGGACAGCGAGAAGCGCGCAATCGAGGAATCGGCGGACTTTCGAAGCCCCACCGCGGCGTGAAGAACGCCCGTGATCCAACTGCCGGCGAAGACAAACTCGTTCTCATTCGTGCCGTCCAAGCGCAACGCACCTGCGTGCAGGAGCGGATTCACGCCGCGACCGAACGTCCCGTCGACCGTCGGATCGCGGCATAAACCCGCTCCGACAAAGGCGGCTCCCACCCACTCCTACTTCAGCAATTCCGGTTCCGCCACCGTCGCGCCCTCGGGGAACGTGTACGGCAGCCGCCAGACCCGTTTGCCGGTGGAGTCGGTGAAGTAAAGCCGCGACGGACTCAGCTTCGCCGGATTGCCGTCCGCCCAGAAGGCGAAGAATGGATCACGCGCGTTGACCGGCCGGCGGGCGTAACTGTGGTTGAATTCACTGTTCCGCGTAATCGCGGTCCGGCGGGTCCAGGTCTTGCCTTCGTCCTGGCTCGCCCAAAGCACCATTTCGCCACCCGTACCCCAGGGCTGCGGACCGACGCCCGTCGGCGCGACGACGAGCCACTCGTCCTTCATCACGTAGAGGCTGCCCATGTCGTAGTTGTGGTCCGAAGTCGTGACGGTGTTGAACGTCCACTCGCCGTTCTTCCAGTGCGCCACGGTCCATTCGCGCTCGCCGCCGCCCGGGCCGGGTTTGAAGTCGCGGGACAGCACGTACAGCAGGATCGGGTTGCCCGCGGCATCGAAGTTCAGATCGCACGTGTACAGCAGACGGCCCTGCGCCGCGTAATCGACGACCAACGCGGGATTGCGGATGTCCGCCAGCGGCAGCGCCAGGGCCTGCCCGGACACCGTGGTCCACGTCCGGCCGAAATCCGTCGTCTGCGCGTAATAAAGGTTCGTCCGCTTGTCGACGCTGCCACCCGGATGATAATTGAAAAACGACCCCACCTTGCCGTCGCGTGCGCCGCTCGTCTGGTAGTGGCCGCCGAAGCCGGCGAGTTTCCGCGTCTCGCTCCAGGTGCGGCCATCGGCGCTCGTTTCCCAGTACAGCTCGCGGCCCTTGGTGTAGCGGGTGAAGAGGTGGAGAAAGCCCCGGCCCGGCACGTACCATGGCTGCGGATACGTGACCGTCTTGGTCGCCACGAGTTCGAAGCGCGAATGGTCGTATGGCGCGGTGCTGCGGTAAATGAAGCCCGGACGTGAATTCGCCCGGCCGCTGACGAAAACCCAGAGATAGCCCGCGGGATCGATATTCAGGCTCGGATTGTCGTGCGGGTCGTCGACGGGCTTCTTGTCATGCACGATGACCGGCCGCGCGACCTGGCCGGTCTTGTGGTCGTAGCTGCCGATGAGGCAGAGCAGGTGGCGCTCCCCGTTCGGCGAGCCGCCGTAGACGAAGAACGTCCGGTCGACCGCCGCCGCGTACACGGCCAGCGGATTGTGGTTGGCGGTGTAGGTGCCGAGCCCGCCGGAGTACTTGTCGCCGTACTCGGAAAACTGGCCGAGCGTGAACCAGATGCCGCGATAGCCGGCCGCGGTCGCGGCGGGCACCGGCGTACCCGGTTGGGCGAGAGCCAACGCGGACGAGAGGAGGAAAAGTGCGCTGCGTGTCATGCGATAAATCCCAAATGCCAAGAGCCCAAAACCCAAGGAAAGCCCGGCTTCAGACCACGGCACCACTCCAACCGGCGCCAGCCCGGGTGGAAACACTTTCGTGCGCGGGCCACCGCAGCGGTCACTGTATTTTCAAGGAGGATGCAGAGAGCGCAGAGCCAAACCGAAGCGCCCACGGAACACACGGAGCACACGGAAGTG
>JBEIHL010000891.1:0-2054 GCA_040381375.1 Opitutaceae bacterium | reverse complement strand
GGCGGCCGGGGACGGCCGCGCTCCCAGGATGCTCCTGCTCCTCTTGGCGTGGGCGTTGCCGCTCGCGGCCCAGGTCGCCGTCGAACCGCCGCTGCGCCTGGCCGAGGTCGTCGTTACGCCGAGCCGCTTCGGCGTCTCGTCCACCTCGACCGCGGCCGCGTCCTCACCCACCGCGGAGCAGCTCGAGGTCCTGCCGCAACTTGGCGACGACCTCTACCGCTCGATCACGCGGCTTTCGGGTCTGGCGTCGGATGACGTCTCAGCGCAGTTCTGGGTGCGCGGCGCCCCACATGGAGAACTGCTCGCGCGGCTCGACGGCGTGGACCTGATCGAGCCGTTTCACCTCAAGGACGTCGACGGCGCGCTCGCGATCGTCGACCCGGCGGTGATCCAGCGGCTGGATCTCACCACCGGCGGTTTCGCTGCAGAGTTCGGCGACCGGCTGGCGGGCGTGCTGACGATGGAAACGAAGAGCGACGCGCGTCCGCTCACCGCCCTCAACCTGAGTTTGACGGGCGTCGGCGCGTCCCGGCGCGGCGGTTTTGCGGACGGCCGCGGCCGCTGGCTCGTGGCGGCGCGGCGCGGTTATCCGGATGTGGCGCTGCGGTTCGCCGACCGCGACCGGGACATCTCGCCGCGTTACTACGACGTGTCCGCGAAAGTTGAATACGCCCCCGTGCCGGCCCACGTGCTCTCGCTGCACGTGCTTCACGCGGGTGACGGGTTTCGCTATCTCCGGACCAATTCGCCTTCGCTCTCCAGCACCTACGACAGCGACTACGTGTGGGGCCGGTGGCGCGGGGCATTCGGAGACCAGCTCAGCGGCGAGGCCGTGCTTTCCTGGACGCATCTGGCGTGGAACCGCAACGGCAACGGCCGGCTCGACGGCTTCCCGTTCTCCCTCGTCGACGACCGGAAGCTCGACGTCCTCGCGCTCCGGAACGAGTGGACCTATGCGTGGGGCGAGCGGGCGATCCTGCGTGGCGGCATCGAGGCGCGGGCGGGCGAAGCCGGCTACGATTACGCCCTTTCGCAGCAGCGCACCGCGGCGATCAACGGCGTGCAGACGGTCGTGACCGAGCGAGTGAACGCGAACCTCAAACCTGAAGGCGACAGCGTTGGAGCGTTCGTCTCGGCCAAGTTCCGGCCGCTCAGCCCGCTGGTGGTGGAACCGGGATTGCGTTTCGATCGCCAGGACCACACGGGCGACGAGGAACTGAACCCGCGGCTCAATGGCGCGCTGGCGCTCGGAGCCACGACGCTGCGGTTTGCCTGGGGCGGCCATGCGCAGGCGCAGGGTCTGCACGAGATTGCCGTGGCCGATGGCGAGCGCGGCTTCACGCGCGCGGAGCGGGCGGAGCATCGCGTGGTCGGGATCGAGCGTGCGCTTGGGCCGCGTGTGTCGCTGCGGATTGAAGCCTACGAACGGATTCACACGCGCGTGCGCCCGCGCTGGGAGAATCTCGATCAGCCTTACGATCTCTTCCCCGAGGCCCAGGCGGATCGGGTCCGGTTGGCGCCGGACCGCGGCCGGGCGCGGGGCGTGGAGTTCCTGTGGTCGAGTCGCGGGAAGGACCGGCTGCAATGGCATGCGAGTTATGTCCTCTCGCGGGCCGAAGAGCGGATCGCGGGCCGCTGGGTGCCGCGGGCGCGCGACCAGCGACATGCGGTCTACGCTGACGTCACCTACGCGTTCCATCCGCGGTGGCAGTTCAGCGCGGCGTGGCAGTATCGCACTGGCTGGCCGACGACCGACGTGGTCTACACGCTTGCGCCGCTGAACAACGGCCGGCGGCTGCTGGTGTCGGCGAACGGACCGGCTTACGGGCTGCGCCTGCCCGACTACCACCGGCTCGATCTGCGCGCGACACGCCGCTTTGCGCTCAAGAAGGGCGAACTGCGGGCGTACGTCGACCTGTTCAACGCGTATGACCGGCTCAACTACCTCGGCTACGACCACAAGGTGACGGTGAGCGGCACGCAGGTGACCGACGTGAAGGAGGCGCGCGAGCAGTTGCCGTTTCTGCCGAGTTTCGGGGTGAGTTGGGAGTTTT
>JBEIHL010000890.1:0-2056 GCA_040381375.1 Opitutaceae bacterium | reverse complement strand
GGGATGCCCCTATTTCCGCGGCGCCTTCGAACTGAACGACGGCGCGGTTCTGGGCGCGGGAAGCGGGTAGTGGGACGTTAAAGCGACACTCCCAATCGTTTCGCTCATTGGAATCGATCAGCACCTGGGCCACGTTCCACGCCCCTGCCCCCGGCGTGTCGTCCGCCCAATAGGTGTGTTTCGCGGACCGGCCTTCGGGGTCGAGACGGAATCGGCCGCGGGCATCGAAATAGGCGCGAAACGCCGCCTCAATCTTTCGTGCCTCGGGAGAAAGCGGCGTGCCCTCGGCGGCGCCACCCGCCTCGCCGGTCGCGAGGCGGGAAGCGGCGCTTTCCCAGTCGCGGGCGGCGACGTCCTGGAGAAAGCCGAAGATTGCGGTCCGCACCAACCGGCGAAACGCCGCGTCGTCGCGCGTGAGGTCGAACGTCGCGGGCCGCGCCGGCTTGTCCGTGCCATCGGTCGCCGCGGGGGCTACGAAGTCCGGATTCCGCAGCCGCTCCCATTCCTCGAGCAGGCTCGAGTCGATGCCGCGGATCAGTTCGCGGAAGTAGTCTTCCATTTCAACCACCGCCTCCGTCTTCGCCGCGGCGGGCACGGTTTGCGCGAGCACCTTCCACACTTGCGACAGGTGGCGCAGCAGCAGGCCTTCGGAACGCTGCAGGCCGTATTCGCGGATGTAGTCGGCAAACGACTGATAGCGTTCGAACATCTCGCGCGCGATCGACTTCGGGCGGACGTTCTCCTGTTCCACCCAGGGGTGGGCCGCGGCGAACGCGTTGAATGTGTCGTAGAGAAATTCGCGCAACGGCTTCGGGTGCTCGATCTGATCGAGTTTCTCCATCCGCTCCGCGTACTCGATGCCGGCCGCGCGCATCTCCTCCAGTTTCTCCGTCTTCAGTTTGTCGACTTGCCGGCGCAGGATGGCGTCCGGATCCTCGACGATCGCTTCGCACAACGTGAGCACATCGAAGGGATAGTCCGGCGACTCGCGGTTGAGCAGCGGCAGCGTGTCGATCAGGTACAGCGAGAGCGCTTGGTGGAGGGAGAAATCATCCTGGAGGTCGACGTTGACGCGGAGCTTGGGGAGCGCGGGGAGCGCGGTCCCACCGAAGGGAGGCGGCACGTTTTCGGATGCGGACGGGGACGTCCGCGCTCCCGGGGGAGCCAGCTCCACGATCTTCCGATCTACCAGCGCCCGGAAGAGCTGCCACGCGCGTTTGCGCAGGCCGCGCTTGCGATGCTCGGTCTCGTGGCAGTCTCGGATGAGTTGCTGCATCGCGCGGCAGCCGTCGCCTTCGCGCCCGAGTACGAGCAGCAGCATGCCGTGGGACACGTCGAAGCGCGAAAGCAGTTCCTCCGGCGGTGCGGTGCGCAGCCGCTCGAACGTCTTCGCATCCCACCCGACGGCGCCTTCGGGCGCGCGGGCCTTCACCAGGTTCTTCTTCTTGCGTGGGTCGGCGGCCGCCTTCTCCTCGGCCCGCTTGTTCTCGATCATGTGGTCGGGCGCCTGCACGACGACGTAACCCTTGTCGTCGTAGCCCTTGCGGCCGGCGCGGCCCGCGATCTGCCGGAAATCGCGCACGCTGAGGATCGCCGCCTTTTTGCCGTCGTATTTCCAGAGCTGGGTGAAGACGACGGTGCGAATCGGGACATTGATGCCCACGCCGAGGGTGTCGGTGCCGCAGATGAGTTTGAGCAGGCCCTTCTGCGCGAGCTGTTCGACGAGGATGCGATACTTGGGCAGGAGACCGGCGTGATGGACGCCGATGCCGTGACGCAGCCAGCGGCGCACTTCCTTGCCGTACGGGCTGGTGAAGCGCACGCGTTCCAGCTCCACCTGCAGCGCCGCTTTTTCCTCCTTCGAGCAGACGTTCAGGCTCATCAGCGCCTGCGCGGCCTCGCTCGCCGAGCGCTGGGTGAAATAGACCAGGTAGACGGGCGCGCGCTTGAGCGTGATGAGCTCGGCGACGCGCTCCGTCAGCGGCATCTCGGAATATTCGAACTCGAGCGGCACCGGCCGCCGGTCGCTCCGGACCGTGACGCTCGGTGCGCCGGT
>JBEIHL010000889.1:0-2067 GCA_040381375.1 Opitutaceae bacterium | reverse complement strand
CCTGTGCAACGGGGCGGTCCCGCCCGCGAAGGAGATCGTGACGCCGCTGTCGGCACGCGGCGTGATCCTGCTCGGCGCGGGCCGGCCGGTCGTGCTGTGCACCTTCGACTGGGTCGGCATCGCCAACGAGAGCCATCAGGTGTTCCGCGAGGAACTGGCGCGGGCCGTCGGCACGACCCCCGAGCGGGTGGCGTTGCACACCCTGCACCAGCACGACGCCCCGGGCAGCGATTTCGCCACGGAGCGGCTCCTGACGGAGCACGGGCTGGGCGGACTGTATTCGAATCCTGAATTCGACCGCGACGTGATCCGGCGACTGGCCGCGGCCGCCGGCGAGGCGCTCGCGAACGCGCAACCCGTGACGCATGTCGGTCTCGGCTCCGGCGTGGTGGAAAAGGTCGCTTCGAACCGGCGCATCCTCGATCCGCTCACGCAACTGGTCGTGTTGCAGCGGCAGAGCGCCGGCGGCCGTAACCCCGCGGCCCGCGAAGCCCCTGAGGGCACGATCGACCCGCAGGCGCGGATCGTGGCCTTCTGGAACGGAGACCGGCCCGTCGCGGCGCTCAGCTACTATGCGACGCATCCGCAGAGCTACTATGGCCAGGGCGGCGTGAGCTGGGATTTCGTCGGGATCGCGCGGGAGCTGCGCGAACGCGCGCTGCCCGGCGTGCCACTCATTCACTTCAACGGCGCCGCGGGCAACGTCGCCGCCGGCAAGTACAACGACGGCGCAAAGGAGAACCGCGCGATTCTCGCCCAGCGTCTCGCGGCCGGCCTGCAGCGCGCCTGGGACAGCCAGCGCAAGCACGCCGTCAGCGCGGCGGACCTGGGCTGGGAGGTCGCGCCGGTTTCGCTCCCCATCCGGGACACGCTGGGGGAAGAGAAACTCGTCGCCCGCCTCAAGGACACGAAACTGAAGCCGGCCGACCGCCTGCGCGCGGGACGCGATCTGACCTTCGTGCGGCGGACGCGCGGTGGACATCAGGTTCCCATCACTTGCCTGCAGCTTGGGCCGGCGCGCATTCTGCACCTGCCGGGGGAGCTGTTCGTCGAGTACCAGCTGGCCGCGCAACAGCAGCGTCCGGGAGAGTTCGTGGCGATGGCGGCCTACGGTGACTACGGTCCCGGTTACATCGGCACCGCCGTGGCGTACACCCAGGGCGGATACGAGACGGGCATCGTCTCGCGCGTGGCGCCGGCGGTGGAGACGGTGCTGCTGGGGGCGATCCATGACCTCGTGGCGCGGCCGCTGGCGGCAGGCCGGAGTAATTGACCACGAAGCACACGAAATACACGAAAGGCTGAGCTTCCTTCGTGTATCTCGTGGGTTTCGTGGTCTCCCTCGGATTGGAGAATCGGGCCTAACGCTGAAACGTCGCGACCAGATCCTCGAGCGTGACCGCCGCGAGCGACGGCACACGCAGGTCGACGTGGGCGAAGTCGTGATGCGCGGTGGATTCGTTCGGCACGGCGACGGCCCAGAGGTTTGCCCGCTTTGCGGCGAGCGAACCGGCATGGGAATCCTCGAACGCGATCGCCTGATGGCCGCGCAGGCCAAACCGATTCAGCACGTGCCGGTAGAGGTCGGGCTCGGGCTTGGGTGACGGCGCGTCCTCGCGGCAGGCAATGAATTCGAAGCGCTCGAACAACCCCAGCCGGGCGAGGTGGGCGTCGACCCACGCGTGGTCCGAGTTGGAAGCCAGACCGATCCGGAAATCCCGCGCCCGCGCCGAATCGATCAGCGTCACCACCCCGGGCAGGATGGGTTGCGCCAGCATCAGCTCATCCTTCAAGGCCCGACGCTCCGCCTCGAGCGCAGCCTGGTCCGCGCTCGGCCCGAAGGCCTGCCACGGATCAAAGGTGAAATCAGCGTGGCCGACGCAGCGCAGGAAGTACGACCGATCGAATGCCACGCCGTGCGCCGCGTGCACGCGGGCGTAGGCGTCGATCAACGGGGTTTCCGTGTCGAGGATCAGACCGTCGAAGTCGAAGACGAGGGCGCGAATCATGGGTGATGGACTGGTTCGAATCTCAGAGGATGACGCCGGGCTTTGGTGCCATCCTCCT
>JBEIHL010000888.1:0-2068 GCA_040381375.1 Opitutaceae bacterium | reverse complement strand
CGGCCGAGGGGTTGGCGACCGCCCCGCGCCTTGCTGCCGGGAATGACCTGCGTAAGGCCGCCCATCGACTGCACGATCATCGGATCGCCGGCGCTCAACAGGATGCCGTGCACCTGGCCGCCGTCGCGCAGCGTGACCTGGACCCCGCCGAAGCCGTGGGAAATGTCCGCGGAGGGATTCACGATCGCGTTGATGACGACTTCGGCGGTCTGCGCTTTGGCGAAGCCGTTCAACGCCGGTCCGTAGTCGTTGCCCTTGTCGCCCATCTTGTGACACAGGAGGCAGGCCTGCGCGGTCGTCGCGCCCTTGGCGGCGTTACCCTTCAACTTCGCGATTTCCGCGACCGGGGGCAGCTTCGAGGGTTCGGGCTCCGGCACGACGCTGGGAGAAATCGAAACGGTTTCGGGATCGAACAGCCCGCGCGTCTTGAGCGCCGCGTCCACCCCGTTTTCCTTCCAGCGAATGTCCTTGTAGTTGAGCAGCCACCACATCGCGTGCGTCTTGACCATGCCCGTGGTCTTCTCCGCGAGATCGAGCAGGGCATCCGATGACTCCTTGCTCGGGATGAAACCGAGGGCGGTCACGGCGGCGAGCCGGTCGCGGTTGGGAAGCGCACTGGCGCTCGCGCGGGCGGCGAACGCACTCTCGGCACCCTTGGGGGTCAGGCGCCAAATCAGGTCGGCGTAGCTGGCGGGCCACTTGGCGGAATCGCGGCTCGGTGCACTCGCGGCGAGCGCGGCGTAAAGCTGGGCTTCCTTGCCGGAGGCACCGGTGCCCCACGCTTCGAGATAGGCGCGGTCGTTGCCGTCATAGCCTTTGGCGAGGGTGAGCAACAGATCGCGGGCGCCGTCGAAGGGCACATCGCGCAGGGAGATCGCCACTTCGCGGCGCACCGCCGGCGAAGAATCCTTGGCGAGCGTCCGGGCGTGTTCGGCCACCCGATGGTTGGCGCGGCGCAACGCGCGGAAAGCCGCGATGCGCTGCATCGGGTTCGAGTTCTTCAACTGCTCTTCAACCTTCGCCAGGCCGGACGGGCCGAGATGGGCGAGGAGAAAGATGGCGCGACCGCGGACGTAGGGATTGCGGTCGTTGAGGAGAGCAGAGACGGGAGCGACCGAGGCCGCACCGGCCGCGCGCAGCTTGGCGAAACCCAGGGAGCGCACGTGCACCGCGGGATTCTTGAGCGCCTCGATCTGGCCGGCGGTCGTGGCGAGATCGATCTTGGGCGTCGTGAGTTTCTTGCCCGTCGGCGTGATGCGGTAGATCGCGCCGGCAAAGCTGCTGTCGAGGGCCGCGTGGCCGCCCGTCCGGGGATCGAACCAGTCGGCGACGTAAATCGCGCCATCGGGACCAACCGCGACATCGGAGGGACGGAACCACGTCTTCAGGTCGTCGGCCCGCAAGCGGCCGCGCTGCGAATCGATGCCG
This sequence comes from Opitutaceae bacterium, assembly GCA_040381375.1. Taxonomy (GTDB): domain Bacteria; phylum Verrucomicrobiota; class Verrucomicrobiia; order Opitutales; family Opitutaceae; genus ER46. The sequence continues at coordinate 640 of JBEIHL010000888.1, read as the reverse complement.
CCGAAATCTTCCTGCGGATTGGTGGTCAGAAACTGGATACGGTCCAGCTTGTAGCCGGCGCCGTCCGGCTTGGGCAGATAGCCGAAGACGATGTTCCGTGAAGTCTCGCAGCTGAGCAGCAGCCCGCGCCACTTCTCGCCGAACGCGTCGCCTTCGTAAAACACGATGCCGGTTGGGGCGCCGTTGCCGTACACGTCGCCCGCGGGCACGGTGCCAGGATCGTCCTGCCGCCACTCGGCGACCTGGGTGGTCTGGCCGGGACGCCGGTCGGCGTTCCAACTGCGCAGGCCATCGCGCGAGTTGAAACCGAGGTTGCCGTATTCCTGGAGGAACGAGGTCCGGGCCGCGGGTGGATCGTCGTTGTCGTTGTGAAACACATCGCCGAACGACGTCACGGTCTGCTCATACGAATTGCGAAAGTTGAAGCCGATCGGCTCGACCTGCGTGCCGTCCGGATTCATGCGAAACGCCGTGCCGCCCACGTAGACGTGACCGTCGTCGCTTTTCTGCCCCGAGTAATCCGGCGGCCGCTGTTCCCCGGTCGGGATGCCGCCACCGCTGCGGGCGGGGTCGTAGTGGCTGCCGATGCGGAAGGTGCGGCCGGACTTGTCGGTGAAATTCGCGCCGGCATTGCCGTGGT
>JBEIHL010000887.1:0-2069 GCA_040381375.1 Opitutaceae bacterium | reverse complement strand
CGAGGTCGACAAGCGGCCGCGAACTAAGTTCGCCGCCGTGATCACGGACGTCCGGCCCAACGGATTCTTCATTGAGCTGGTGGAATCGATGACGTTCGGGTTCGTCGCCGCCAGTTCCCTCGGCGACGACTACTTCACGCTGAATCAGGCGGGCAACGCGCTGGTCGGCCGCCGCCGCAAGAAGCATTACGCACTGAACGACCGGCTCGACGTCGTGGTGGAGAAGGTCGACCGCTACAAGCGGCTGATCGATTTCCGCCCCGCGTGAGTCGCACCATTGACGCCGGGAAGGTTGCACGTTCCCTGTCGGAGCGGCTCCCGCCGCGAACGTTCCCATGAAAAACTTCGAGTTCCCGAACCAGTTCCGCGCCCTGTACGACCTTGCCGTTGAGCGCTACGCGCAGGGTCGCCGCGGCGCCGAGACGTTCCTCACCGCCGAGGAGAAGGCTTTCCTCGCGGCCAACGGCATCACCGCGCAGCACCTGTATGACTACGCCGAGGACCACAACGGCTACGATGGCCTGCCCGGGCCGGGCCACGCGCTCTCGATCGAGCTCATCCGGCGCGACTATTTCCGCAACGCGCAGAACGGCCAGCCCTCCGCCTTCGTCCTCGACGACGCCAAGCTGCCGGCCAAGTCCGAAGCCGTGCAGGGCATTCCGTGGCTGCCCCGCCTCCTGCCGAAGGCGCGCGCCAAGCTGCGCGGCGAACTGCCACCCTCGCTGATGTATTGCTGCGGTGGAGACCGGCGCTTCTTCCTCGAGCACGACATCCTGCCCGCGGAGTTTCTCGCGACAGTCTGGCGCCATGAACACGACGACGCAGCCATCGTCGCGTGGGTCGTAAGCCGGTCCGCGGCGCGGTGATCCCTCCTGCTCCCCTGCCCCATGCAACGCCGACGCTTTCTTTCCACGCTGGGGCAGGCCGGACTGGCCGCCTCGGGTACGTTCGCACTCGCAAGCAAAGTTAGCGCCGCCGCGGCGAAACCGCGCCTGCGCGTGGGGCAGATCGGCACCGGCCACGCGCACGCCGACGGCAAACTGCGGGCGCTCCGGCAATCGTCGGACTACGAAGTGGTCGGCGTGGTCGAGCCGGACGAACGCCTGCGTCGCCTGGCGATGACGCGCAAAGATTACCAAGGCCTGACATGGCTGACCGAGGAGCAGTTGTTCAACACGCCGAACCTGAAGGCGGTCTCAGTCGAGACGGAGGTGAAGGATCTGCTCGGCGCCGGCGCCCGCTGTGTCGCGGCCGGACTGCACGTCCACCTCGACAAACCCGCGGGCGAATCACTGTCCGAGTATCGCCGGCTGATGGACGAGGCCACGGCGCGCAAACTCACGGTGCAGATGGGCTACATGTTTCGCTACAATCCCGGATTCGAATTCTGTTTCCGGGTCGCACGCGACGGCTGGCTCGGCCGGATCTCCGGCATCGAAACCGTGATCGGCAAGGCAAGCCCGGCGGGCGAACGCGCAAAGATCAGGCCGTATCGCGGCGGCACGATGTTCGAACTCGGCTGCCACGTGATCGACGCGGTGATCACGCTACTCGGAAAACCGGATCGCGTCACGGCGCACGGACGGCATTCCGGCGATTTCGCGGACGACGTGCTCGACAACCAAGTCGCGATCCTCGAGTACCCGCACGCACTCGTCACGGTCCGCAGCTCGCTCATCGAGGTGGCCGGCAATGTTCGCCGGCAGTTTGTCGTGGTCGGCAACAAGGGCACCGTCGATCTCCGCCCACTCGAACCGCCGTCGATCCGGCTCGCGCTCGAGGAACCGCGCGGCGAATTCAAGAAGGGTTATCAGGACGTGAGGGTCCCGAGCCTGATGCGTTACGCCGCCGACTTCGACGACCTCGCGCGCGTCATCCGGGGAGAGAAGGCCTTCGCGTGGACGCCGGCGCATGACCTCGCGGTGCAGGAGACGGTCCTGCGGGCGAGCGGGCTGATGGTTTGAGGTGGAGCGCCGGGGGGCAGCCCCGGGGTGTGCCGGCCCTGGGGGGGGGGGGGGCCGGGGGCCCCCGGGACACCGCCGACAGGCGCGGGGGGGGGGGGGGGGGGG
>JBEIHL010000886.1:0-2080 GCA_040381375.1 Opitutaceae bacterium | reverse complement strand
CCCATCGACGCCTTCATCCTCACCCAGCTCGCGGAAAAGAAAATCGAACCTTCCCCCGAGGCGGAGAAATCCCGCCTGCTCCGCCGGCTCTCCCTCGATCTCACCGGCCTGCCGCCCACGCCCGCGGAAACCGCCGCGTTCCTCGCCGGCCGCTCGCGCAACGCCTATGAAAAACAGGTCGAGCGCCTGCTCACCTCCCCCCACCACGGCGAGCGGATGGCCGTGTGGTGGCTCGATATCGCGCGCTTCAGCGACACGGTCGGTTTTCACGGCGATCAGAATCAGCGCATCTTCCCGTATCGCGATTACGTGATCAATGCCTTCAACACGAACAAGCGCTTCGACCGGTTCACGACCGAGCAACTCGCCGGCGACCTCTTGCCCAATCCGACGATCGAGCAACGCGTCGCGACCGGCTACAACCGCCTCAACATGATGACGCGCGAGGGCGGCGCGCAGCCGGCCGAGTATCTCGCGAAATACGGCGCCGAGCGCGTGCGCGGTGTTTCCGCGGCGTGGTTCGGCAGCACCTTCGGCTGCGCGGAGTGCCATGACCACAAGTTCGATCCGATCAAGGCGAAGGATTTCTACGAGCTGCAGTCCTTCTTCGCCGACGTGAAACAGTATGGCGTCTACAGCGACTATGAATACACCCGAAATCCGGAGCTGAAAGGCTTCAACAACGAGTTTCCGTTTCCGCCCGAGCTCGAGGTCGATAGTCCGTATCTGGCTTCACGGCTTGGCGCAGCCCGAGCCGCAGTCCTCGCGCAGCAGACGGCGCTCCGCAAGCCCGTGACCGAGCCGGCGGCCGCAAACCGACATGCCGCGTGGATCGCCGAGCAGCGACTTTACACCAGCCGGTTCCCCACCGGCTGGGAGCCGGTGCGGGCAACCGTCACCGAACTGCGCAAAAACAATCAAGCTCTTGCCGACCGCGTCGTCACCGTCGATGCGGAAGGGACGGTCACCGCGGACAAGCCCGTTGCGTTTCGAGAGAGCATACGCCTCACGCTGCGACCGGACGACGGCCGGGTGAGTGCGATCCGGGCCGAGTTGCCTTTGACGCCCACCATCGCCGACGGCTCGAACTGGAAATGGCCGGCACAACCATTCTCCATTGATGTTGGCGTGCAATCGGCCTCCGGCGTGAGCCGAAAAGTTCCGGTCGCTTTTGGCGAGGCGTCGGCCAAGCAGCCTCGATTTACCAGCGGCGTCGAAGCCCACGGAATCGCCGCCGGCTGGCGTCTCCCTGAAGTGGCCCAGGCCGAAACCCACCGGGGCGTCTGGTTGTTGGCCGAGCCGTTGACGTTGCAACCCGACGAGTCGCTCGTCCTTACCATCGTGGCCGAGGATCTGCCGTCTTTCCGCGTTTCAACGACGCGGTTCGGCGCCCTTGAACCGCTGGAGGTCGCCTCGCCCTCCGTGCTCGCGGCCTTATCGGCCGAGACGCGCAGCCCCGCCGACGAATCCCTCCTTTTGGAAACATGGCGGCTGAGCACGACCGAGGACACCGCCGGGGTCGCGCGCTATCACAAACTGAGGGCAAACCTGCGGGAACTCCGCGGCGGCAAAGCCATGACGATGGTGACCGAAGCCGCGCCGCCGATCCCGGTGCGCTTGCTGCACCGCGGCAACTGGCAGGATGAGACCGGTCCCCTGGTCACGCCCGCGACGCCGAGTTTTCTGCCCGGCCGGCTCGAAAGCACGCCGGACAAGCGTCTCACCCGGCTCGATCTCGCGCGCTGGATCACGGGCCGCGATAATCCCATCACCGCGCGTGCGGTCACGAATCGCCTCTGGGCGATGTATTTTGGCATCGGCCTGAGCGCGGTCGTGGACGATCTCGGTTCTCAAGGTGAACTGCCGTCGCACCCGGAACTGCTCGATTGGCTCGCGGCGGAATTCCGCGACGGCGGCTGGGACCTGCGCCAGATGATCCGCCTCATCGTGACGAGCGCGACCTACCGCCAAAGCAGCGACTACCGCGCCGAGCTGCGCGAGGCCGATCCGGCCAACCGCCTGCTCGCCGCGCAAAATCCTCGCCGCCTCGAGGCCGAGTTTGTCCGCGACAACGCCCTCT
>JBEIHL010000885.1:0-2082 GCA_040381375.1 Opitutaceae bacterium | reverse complement strand
GGTCGTTCTTCGCCCCGCGGCGCGTGTCGACTAGGTAGAGGGCATCGCGATGGGCGACCCAGTGCTGCTGGGTGTTGTAGCTTCCGAGAACCTCGCCGTCGTCGAACGTCCATTCCTTAAAGGGCTCGTAGTTCACTCCGTCCGAGCCGCGCGCGACGAAGGCCGAATGATCGGCGCGCATCGTCAGGAAGTAGCGACCCTGAAATCCCGTGACCGAAGGTTCATAGAGTCCGCGCTCGCGGGGCAGCATGAACTCGGAGCCGTGGGTAATGTAGGTGAGTCGGGTGCCGTCGAACCGGCAGCGGGCGACGATCGTGGTGTAATACCGCTGCGCGGGATCCTTGCGGTAGCGGATCGGCAGGAGAATCTCGCCGTTCGCCAGGTCGAACCGCTGGTTGCACCCCGCGTTGGCTTCGAGAAACGTCCGGCCTTCGCGATCGACCGGCGGGAGCTCGAGCAATCGCAGCTCGCTCCAACTGTCCTGCCCGGGCGAATACACGGCATACGACACCCGCTCCAGGCCGCGATCCTCCTTGGTGCCACCGAGGAAACCGAATGTCTTGCCGGTCGCCAGCACGACCCCGGTGGCGGCGTGCCACTGCGGACAAACGTCCCCGATCACGAAATCGTGCCCTTCCGGCTGGCGCGCACGGCGCAGGCTGTCGATGCGGCGCGGCGCCGTCCAGACGCGGCCGCCGTCACGCGTTTCGATCATATACATGTCCCGGTAGCCGTGCGTGACGGTCGGGTCGGTTTCCTGCGCGGTGACGATCACGCGGGCCGGGGAACCCGGGATCACCGCGGCGCGCGACTGGGTGTAGAAGTGCTTTCCACGTCCGGTCAGGATCGTGCTGCGTTCGATCTGAAACGACGGCGCCGGCTCGGCGGCCATCGCGCTCACGACGAGCAAAAAAACGACAGCGACCGAGGGAGGCGGGCGCAGCGCGAAAAGAGAGGCAGAAGCCATTGGAGGTACACCTCGATCAGAGCCCCGACGCCTCGTCCGACACAACCAAATCCGCCGCCAGTCCACTCTCCCGAACGGTTCAATCTTCGCTGGCCGGCCTGGGCGCGCCGGGCTCCAGCCCGGCCGCGAGCGAAGCTGCGGGCGGGAGTAACAATCGGCGCTCGCTGGATGACTCTTTCGTGCCCTGGGCTCCTTCGTCATTGAGCCCCGCCCGGCTTCCCGCCTAGGTTCGGGCGATGAAACGTGCAGGCCTGGCGGTGCTCCTCGCGGCGGTGTGGTTCGACATCGGATTCGCGGCCAGCGCGCCCAGCCGGCCGGAATGGAAGGCTGGCGCAGCCTCGATTGATATCACCCCGGAAGGCCCGGCCTGGATGGCCGGCTACGCAGGGCGAAACAAGCCCAGCGAAGCGGTGGTGCAGAAGTTGTTCGCCAAGGCGCTCGCCATCGAGGACGCAGGCGGCACGGCGGTCGTGCTCGTCACCCTCGATTTGATCGGAGTGCCGAAGGCGCTGCGTGAAGCGGTCGAACGCCAGATCTTGGAACGCCATCAACTGCGGCCGGAAAGCCTGCTGCTCAACGCCTCGCATACGCACTCGGGTCCTTCGCTCTACGGCCGCGGCGTCGGCGATCCCGCGTTCGTCGAAAAGGCCAACGCCTACAGCCGCACGCTCGAGGAGAAAGTCGGTCGGGTGATTGACGACGCTCTCGCGCGCCGCGAGCCGGTCACGCTGCAGTACTCGCGCGCCCGCGCCGGGTTCGCCATGAACCGCCGGCTGCGCGTGGGCACCGAGATTCGCAACAGTCCGAATCCGGACGGACCGGTTGATCACGACGTCCCCGTGTTGCGGGTCGCGAACGCGAAGAACGAAGTGAGGGCGATCCTGTTCGGCTACGCGTGTCACAACACCGTGACCGGAACCTACAGCATCAATGGCGACTATGCCGGCTACGCGCAGGCCGCCCTCGAGGAGGCGCGGCCGGGGACGGTGGCGCTCTTTTTGACGGGCGCCGGCGGCGACCAGAATCCGTATCCGCGCGGCACGCTCGAACAATCGGCCCAGCACGGCCGCACCCTGGCCAACGCCGTCGAGGCCGCGCTCGCGATCATCACGCCC
>JBEIHL010000884.1:0-2089 GCA_040381375.1 Opitutaceae bacterium | reverse complement strand
CTCGGCTGAGGCGCGGCGCCGCTCCCGCCTGGGGCCTCCCGCTCCCGGGACTCGAAAACAAAAAGCCCGTCGCGCGATGCGACGGGCTTTTTTGCGTTTAAAGAGCGGACCGAACTCAGCGACGACCGGGACCGTGGCGATGAGGGTGGCCGTGGTAATGAACCGGATACCGCGGTCCGGAATGGTAGCTGAACCCGAAGCGGATCACCGGCGGCGCAGCGTACACGACGCGAGGCGCCGGGGCGGGAACATAGACGACCCGCGGCGCACTTTCGACATACACGACCTGCGGCGGAGGCGCATACACCACTTGCGGCGGCGCGGAGTACACGACCGTTGGAGCGTCAGGCACCATCGGCGCGTTGGGCACGGCCTGGACGACCGTGGTGTGGCCCTGCGTGTAAACGCGTTGTCCGTAGTCCGCGGGCACCTGGTACACGGGCGGCGGTGCGGCATAGACCGGCTCCTGCGGAGTCAGGGCTGCTCCGATCAACGCCCCCGCCGCGGCGCCGATGACGGCACCCTCGGCCCAACGATCGCCATTATGCCCGCCAATCAAGCCACCGGCGATGGCGCCCACGACGGCACCTCCACCCACCGACGGCCGCAACATTTGCGCCTGGGCTGAACCCACACCGACCAGCGCAAGGGAAAGGGTCACAAGCATGGTTTTCATACGCCGCATGAGACGCCCCTCCGCCGACGAATATTCAGCAGAAAACGACGTCGTTCAAGTCCTTGGATGCGAGGGGCCTGCCCGCCGAAATAGGATAGATCGTTCTTCCTGGGAGCGCGAGCGTCCCCGCTCGCACCTTCAAGTCGGAAACACTCCAGGCGGACGGGGACGTCCGCGCTCCCAGGGGGGGGACGAGAAACCGCCCCCTAACGCAACCGCACAAAGAACCACACCGACAGCAACGCCATGCTGCCATGCGGAAACCATGCCGCCGTGGCGGGCGCCACGTAGCCCTTGGCGGCCAGCGTGGTGGAGAAACTCGTCAGCACATAATAGAGAAAGAAGAGCCCGATCGATTTCGAGACCCCGACCACCGGATTGACCCGCACTCCCGACACCGCGAACGGAATCGCGATGGCGATGACGATCAGGGGGCCGAGTACGTCCGCGATGAGACTGTAATACCGGACCGCATACATCGCCAATTTCGGACTCTGCTCGAGTTCGAGGTGCGAGATCAGCTCGCGCAGTTCCCAGAGGGACAGGCGGCTCGGCTTGCGGTCGATGAGCAGCATCAGCTCCGGGCTTTCGCGAAACCGGGGCTCGAACTGCTCCTCGAACGGACGCGACGCCGTGAGTTCGCCGGTCTCGGGGGCAAACGCCAGATCGCGGCCGCGGCGGAACATCCATCCGTTACGCACGGGGTCGAACCACGCCTCGGCCGCCGTGATGCGCGCGAGCTCGCGGCGGGAGCGATCGAGCACCGACACCGACACCCCGTATCCGCGCTGAGTCGCCTTACTGTAGCGGTTGAAGAACCACATCCGCCGCTCGATCGGGTTGTCGAACGCCACGCTGTTCACCGCGCCCACCCGGTCGGCCGGCAGCGCCTTGGACGTCTGATGGCGAAACTCGAGTTCCTCCTTCATCGCGCGCGATTCCTCGACCGACCACGGTACCACGGTCGTGTTGACCCACCACGACAGACCGCAGCAGATCAGACCCACCAGCCAGATCGGAGCCGTCAAACGGGCAAAGCCTACTCCCGCCGCGCGCATCGCGGTCAGTTCATTGGCCCGGTGCAGCTTGCCCAGGACATAGAGCAGCGAAACCAGCAGCGCCAGCGGCAGCACCACCGAGAGAAAACTCGGCATCGTGACCATGAGGTAACGCCAGAACACGCCCCCCCCCGCCCCCAGGTCGCGCAGGTCCCGGAAATCGTCATACAGCACCTGCACCAGCAGCAGACCGCAGGTCGCCGTCAGCACGAGCCCGAGCATCTGCAGCCACTCGCGCAGGAGGTGCCGGTCGAAAGTGTTCACGGTCGAAGATAGAACGGGCCCCGGCGCGCCACGGAAAGCTCAAAGCACTCTCTCCCGGGAGCGCGGGCGCCCTCGCCCGCCTTGATCGATG
>JBEIHL010000883.1:0-2093 GCA_040381375.1 Opitutaceae bacterium | reverse complement strand
GCGCAGCTGGACGTGCTGGTATTCGTGGGCGACCTGGGACGGGAAGATTCCGAGGTGACCGAACTTGCCCTCCACCGGCTCGCGCCGCTGCAGGTGGTGAATCACCGCTCCGGGTTCAGCACCGGACTGCCCGAGGTCGATCTTTACGTGTCGGGCATCGAGCCCGCCGAATCGCAGCCGACCTCGGCCTACACCGAGCGCGTCGGCGTGCTGCGCGGCCCCGGGCACAGCATCGCCCTGGCTCGGACCCTTGACCAAGCCGCGGCGTCCGCCGGTCGGGCCGAAGTCGGACTTCCGGTTGAGGCCACGCTCCTCGTGGCGGTGGTGGATGCCGCCGGCGTTTGCGCCCCGCTACTGCGCGCGTGGGCGGAGGTGCTGGCCCGAGTGCCCGAAGCCCACCTGGCGATCGCCCTGGTCCACGAGGGTTCGGATGCTCCCGTTGCGCTTTTCTGTGCGGCGGTGGACGCCACGCTGACGGAAGCGGGCGTGGATCCCCGGCGGGTGACAATTTTCCCCGCGGCTGCTTCACGGCCGCACGAGGTCCGGGCACTGGTCGCGCTGGGAGATCTTCACCTCGACGCGGGCGCAACCGGCCTGTCCGCCTGGACGACGGTCGAGGCGCTGTCGGCGGGCGTGCCGGTCATTGCCGCGCCGGGGCGGGAGGCGGATGCGCCGGCCTATTTTCTGCGTTCCCTCGGCCTAGCCGACTGCGTGCCGGCGACGGCCACGGAGACGGAGCGATTGGTGGTCGGACTTGCGGCGGATGGATCCCGGCGCCAGGTGCTGCGTGCGCGGGTGGCCGCGGCGATGGAGGCCGGTCCTGAATTCATGGATACGCTCGCGTCCAGCGAGGCCTTCGGCGCGCTGCTCGAGGCGGCGTTCGACGAACTGTGCCTGCTGGGCCACGCGGATTTCCGCCGCCAGACGGAACTGGTGCGCTGCTTCGGCGTGGACGATCCAGCGGAGACGGTCGCTTCGGGCTTTGCGGCTCATGCCCGCGGCGACCTCGAGGGCGCTGCGATGGATGCGGCCCTGGCCTTGCGCTCGGCTCCGGCCGACGGCCACGTGCGGCATCTGTGTGGCGTCGTCCTCAACGCCCAGGGCATTACGTCGCGGGCGGTCGACCACCTGCTGGGCGCGGTGCAGCGGCCCGGCGCCACGGTGCAGATGTGGCAGGACTTGGCGCGCGCCTTGCGCGACAATCACCAGCCGGCCGAGGCCATCCAGGCGCTCGAGACGTGTCTGCGGATGGACAGTCACAACGTCGAAGCGCTTTTCATGCTCCTGGAACTATGCGAGGCCATCGGTGCGACCGAGATGGCGCGGGATATCCTGCAGTGCCTGCAGCAGATGGCCCCCACGGATCCGCGGGTGATCGCGATGAGCTGAACCGTCCGGTCCCCATCCCCATGCGCATTTTGCTTACCACGGGTTCCGCAGCGGGATACATGGCGCCTCCGCGCCTCGCTGACGAACAGATCGTTTGTGGTCCGGATTGGCTCGATGCGGACATCGGAGGGTACGTCACCGCGCGCAACACGCCGGTGGGCGTCTACGATCTGGCCGCGATTACGGCGCGGCTGCCATCGGACCAGCAGCCGGATGCGGTAGTGTGCCTGGTGGACGCCTCGTGGCGGTCCCTGCCGCGCAACCTGCAGGCGTTTCGCGGTCCGAAGGTTCTCCTCGTGGCCGACACGCACCACCTGAATGCGCCCCTCGCTGGTATGATCCGGTATGCGCAGAGCGAGCGCTTTGACCGGATCGTGCTGTTGTACGACCGGCACCACTGGGACTTTTTTGCGGCGGCCGGGTTGAAGCCGCTCTACTGGTTCCCGGGCCTCACGTTTCCGCATGATGACCGCACCGTGGCCGCGGCCCGCCTGCCGGCGGGGCGCGAGGCGCGCCTCGCATTTGTCGGGCAAACCGGCATCTGCCACCCGCGCCGGATTCACCTGCTTTCGCAGCTGCACGCGCAGAACCTCCCGCTCCACGCGCGGGCGGTGTCGCAGCGCGAGGGGCTCGCCTTCTACGGATCCTCCAGCGTGGGTTTCAACAGCTCGCTCAACGGTGATCTCAACCTGCGCGTCTTCGAG
>JBEIHL010000882.1:0-2099 GCA_040381375.1 Opitutaceae bacterium | reverse complement strand
GAGGACAGGCGGCTCCACCCCTACTGCATGGTTCCGGCTTAGCGCCATTCCGGCCAGACCCTTGTCGCCCTCGGTCTGCCCTTAACGTTTGAGCCCCCGGCTTGGATTGTCCCCCGGTCGAATCGGCTAAATATCCTCCTCCTATGACTCCAGATTACCGAAGAGCGTCAGGACTCGCCGCCGTGAAACGATTTCGCGCCTTTCGGGTCGCTCTGCTGCTCGCGCCGCTGGCTGCGCTGAGTGCGGCCGACACGTCACTGCCGGTCTTTCTCCTCGTGGGTCAGTCGAACATGACGGGGGCCGACAGCGAAGCCTCCGTCACCACTCCTGGGAGTGAGCCCGGCGATAAGAATGTTTGGTTCTGGAATCGGGCCGGATGGAATGGCGTCGAGTGGGAGAACGACACTGAGTTTCATCCGCTGCGCGTGCAGAAGACCGGCGGTTACTGCGCGGACATCATCGGACCGGAGTTTGCCTTTGCGCGGGAGATGCAACACCGAGGCGGGCTCAGCCGCCTCGCCATCGTGAAGGTGAGTTTCCCCGGCAGCGATCTCGCGGTGGATTGGCGCAAAGACCCGGCCAGTGGCAAGCGGGCTTACGCGGCGCTGCACGAGGAAATGACCGAGGCCATGCAGGTGCTGGCGAAGCGCCACGAGAGGCCGGCGGTGACAGCGATCCTCATTCATCAAGGGATCTCCGACGCAACGACAGAGACGAAAGCCGCCGCCTACGAAGCCAATCTGCGGCAATTCATCGCGCTACTTCGTGCCGACTTCGCCAAGCCCGAGACGGTCGTCGTGCTCGCCCGCGAGAATGCCTCGCCGCGCATGAAGCCCGAGTTGATGGAGCATGTCCGCGCGACGATCGTGCGCGTGGCCGAAAGCACGCCGCGCACCGCGTGGATCAACGTGGATGATCTCGAACGCGTGAAAGGCCACCACTTCACCGCTGTTGCCCAGATGGAAATCGGCCGCCGGTACGCCGGGTCCGTGATTCGGCTCACGGCGTCGACCCCCGGCTTCGACTTGTCACGCTGAAGCTGGATTCCTGTCCGGGAACACTTCGTGAATCATGTTGAAGCGTATGGAAACTACGATGAATCGCCGCGATTTCCTCGCTTCTGTCTTTGGTAGTGAGCCTTTGGTCACGCCGGTGCCATGCCGCCTCACGCACTTGAAGGCGGCCCAAAAGGGTCATGTCAGGAATCGAGATGGAAGCGGATCGCCGAGCGGCTGCAAGTGGAAGCGGTTTTCGGCGTCGGTCCGCACCGCCATCAATTTCGCTTACTCGGCAGTCCGCAGACGCCACGCTTCAAACGTCCCTTATCTCGATTCATGACATGACCCGTTTTTGACACCCTGACCCGTTTTTGACACCCCACTCTTGGGCACGCTATCCTCACCCCACCACAGCCCAAGCTGGTTCGTTCCAACTCGATGAAACCCTTCGCGTCCGTTCTGATTCTTCAGGCTGCACTATTCCTCTTGATCGTTGCCCGTTGCCCCGCGCAAACCGCCTCCGCCACGGGCTCCATCAACGGCCGCGTCTTCAGCTCCGGCGGCGATAGTTCCCTCGAGAACGTGCGCGTCACTGTCGAGGGCACGGCGCTCGAGGCGTTCACCGATGCCGGCGGCACCTACCGCCTCGACGGCGTTCCGGTCGGCCCAGCCCAGGTGAAACTCTTCTACACCGGCATGGCGCCGCTCACGCGCTCCATCGCCGTCGCCGCTGATCAAACCGCGCAGCTCGACGTGGCGATGGCGGCGGCCGGGCCGGGCGGCGCTAGGACCGACGTCGTGAAGCTCGACCAGTTCGTCGTCGCTACGTCCAAAGAGATGGCCGCCTCCGCCGTCGCGATCAACGAGCAGCGCTTCGCGTCCAACCTCAAGACCGTGGTGGCGACCGACGAGTTCGGCACCGTGGCCGAGGGACACGTGGGTGAGTTTTTGAAATTCCTCCCTGGCGTCACCATGGAGTACGCGGGAGGCAACGCCCGCGAGATCTCCATCAACGGCGCGCCCGCCGAAAATGTCCCGGTGACGCTCGACGGCTTCAGCCTCGCCACCGCGATCAGCGGCATTTCCCGCGCCTCCGCCGTC
>JBEIHL010000881.1:0-2100 GCA_040381375.1 Opitutaceae bacterium | reverse complement strand
CGTCTTCACGCCGAGTTCGTTCACCACCCCCGTCGAGGGCACGAAGGTCGAACCATCGGGATTCACGCCGAAGTTGGCGTTAAAAGTCTCGGCGTAGTTATAATAGAACGAGAGCGCCTTCATCGGCTTCCAAACCGCGCCGCCCTTGTAGGTCCAGTTGTCGCCGCGGTTCCGCGTCCCCTTCACTCCGGTCAGCAGATTATCGGAGTGGGAACGAAACTTGTCGAAGCGCGCGCCGGCCACGAGTTGGAAGGTGTCCCCCAAAATTTTCATGTGGTCCTGGAACGACAGGCTCTGCGTCTCGCCCTGGCTATTGAGCTGCGCCGTCAGCCGCGGATTCACCAGCGCGGTGAAATTGTACACCGGATTGAAGATATCGAGATTGGGCGGGTTGTTCGACGTGCGCGTGCCGGTGTCGTTGTCCGACTCGAAGTGCTGGCCGATGAACAGGAACTTGTGATCCGTCGCTCCGAGCTTGAAGTTGAAGACCGAGTCGAGCGCGACCGTTACGTCGCTGTCGTAATTGTAGATGAAGCGCGCGGTGCGGGTCATCTGGGTGTTGTTCGCGAGTATCCCATTGGGCAGGATGTCGTAGACGTCGTGGTCCCAGTGGTTGAGGTAACCCGCCAGGCGCAGCGACCAGTCGGCCGTCACCTGCGCCTCGACCGCGCCCCAGATCGCGTTCTTGGTGTTGTCGGCGTCCGCCCAGGGATCGGCGAAGGTGAAGTCCCGCGGCAGGCGGCCGAAGGTCGTCGGCCCTTTGGCCACGAACGGCTGGAGCTGGGCGTTCTCGCCCCAGTGCTTGAACCCCTTCTCGTTCATGAAATCGCCCACGACCTTGACCTGGAGCTTCGCCAGCGGACGCCAGGTCACCATCGGACTGAGGTTCCAGCGCTCGAACCAGGAGTGACGCGTGGCCACGCCGTTGCTCAGATCCTCCTCGCGGTACACGCCGACGATGCGGTAGGCAAACTGGTCGTTCAGGGGCGCGGTGTAATCGAGTTCCACCTTGCCCTGGGCATGGTTCCCCGCGGTGATCGCGATCTCGCCGGCCGGTTTCCACTGCGGCGATTTCCGCACGCGGTTGAGCACGCCGCCCGTCGCGTGCGAGCCGTAAACGAGCGCCGACGGCCCCTTCAGCCCCTCGAGCCTCTCGAAGAGAAACGGCTCGGCGCCCGCCTGGGTCTGGTTCTGGTTATCGGCGAGCCCGTCGGTGTACTGGCTGCGGACGGTGTAGCCGCGGATCATCACGCTGTCGCCGACGTTGGCCTCGATTGCGACGCCGCTCACGTATTTGAGGACATCATACAGCTCGCCCGCGGCGGCATCGCGGAGAAACTCCTGGTTGATGACACTGACCGCCTGCGGCGTGTCGATCAGCGCGGTGTTCGTCCGCGTGACGCCGATCGCGTTTGTCGTGGCGTAGCCGATATCCTTTTCCTCCGAGACGGTGAACTCCTTCAGGAAGATGATGTCGCCCTTGGCCGCCGGAGCGGCGGGTGCCGCCGGTGCCGCGGCGTTTCCGGGCAGGGTGGACAGCGCCAGCACGAGACCGACGAACATGAGGACGCGACCGTGAAACGAGGGAAGGGAATCCGAGGACATGCGCAGGGGAGATTTTGGCGTTGAAATGACCACGTAGTGAGATTGCTGACGCCGGCAAGGGATACCGGTGCCGGACCGGGTGATTAAACGCCGCGTGCAATCGATGCAACTCGGGAGCGCGCCGAAAGGATCCCGAACCGCGACGACGGGTCCGACCAACTCCATCCGCCCTTCACCGCGTAAGGCGGTTCTCTCCGGCCGAAGCGCCGTACGGCGCCATCGCGATTCGTTTTGACCCGGGGGCCGCCTTGGGCGCCCTTGGCGGTGCGCAGCCCCGCTCCATGCCTTCAAGAATATCCTTCCGCGATCAACTGGTCCTCGTCACCGGCGGCGCCGGCTATCTCGGCAGCGCGATTACCGCGGCACTCGACGCGGCCGGCGCCCGCGTGATCTGCTGCGACCTGCCCGGCCGCAGTGAAGCGCTCGTGCAGTCGCAGCGGCTGGACCGGACCACACCGGTGAGTGCCAATCTGGATACGGGGGAGGCCGTCGAGG
>JBEIHL010000880.1:0-2100 GCA_040381375.1 Opitutaceae bacterium | reverse complement strand
CCGCTCCGGCCGGACGATCCCGACGTGGAGGCGCTGGGTTGGGTCGCCGATCCCGCCGCCGAAATCGCGTCGTGGTCGGCCATGATCGTACCGATCCTTTTCGGCGGCGGCACGCGCATCAAGATCGCCGAGGCCTTCAGCCGCCGGTGCCCGGCGGTTTCGACGCCCACCGGGGCTTTCGGCTACGCCGTCGAGCACGGCCGGCAGCTCCTGCTCGCCGAGTCGGGCCAGGCTTTCGCGGATTCCTGCGTCGCCCTCCTGCGCGATTCGGCGGCGGGCGAACGGCTCGCGCACCAGGCGTGGGCGGATTTTCTCTCGAACTGGACCTGGGAGGCGATCGGCGAGCGGGTCAGGACCGCCGCTCAGGCGGCCCTCGCGCTGCGGGCCGCGGCCCCCCACGGGCACTCTCACCTCCCCTCCCCCCGATGATTCGTCAGGCCAAACGACTCTCCAACTCGCGCCGCTTGCGACAGCTCTACCAGCTGGGTGGTTTGAATTACCTGCACTTCGCCTACCAGGAGCGCCGTCTCGCGGCGCCCGCATGCCGGGACCCTCTGACCCTCCGTTCGCGCCTCGCGGCGCACCCGCTGCTCTGTCGCCCGCACACCAGCGACATCCTAGTGTTCGACCAGATCTTCATCGAAAGGGAGTACCGCCCGCTCGACCACCTGATGGACCCTGGCCTGATCATCGACTGCGGTGCCAACGTCGGCTACTCCTCCGCCTATCTCCTTTCCCGTTTCCCGCGCGCCCAGCTGATCGCCGTGGAGCCGGACCCGGGGAATTTCGACCTGCTTCAACGCAACCTGCGTGCGTTCGGAGCTCGGGCCCGCGCGTACCAGACTGCAATCTGGTCCCACACCACGCGGCTCACGCTCGCGACGCAGGAGTTCCGCGACGGGGCCGAGTGGTCTCGGCACGTCCGCGAATGCGGACCGGGTGAAGCGGGATTCGACGCCCTCGATCTGGGCACGATTTTCGCCCGCAGCGGCCAGCCCAGAATCTCGCTGCTGAAAATCGATATCGAAGGCGCCGAAGCCGTGGTCTTCAGCCGGAATTTCGAATCGTGGCTGGGGAAAGTCGACCACATCGCCATCGAACTCCACCGCGACTCGCCTTTCGGCGACGCCTCCAAGGCGTTCTTTTCCGCCATCGAGGGACAGGGGTTCACGATCACGACGGCGGGCGAACTGACCCTCTGCTTTCGGTCCACCGGCAAACTATAGTCGCGCTCGAAACGACTGGGTGCGTTCCCGGAGCTGCCGAGGGATGCCCGTCAGGTCAGCCAGCTCAAGTCGCATCGAATGCTCCACCGCCAAGTCCGGATCCTTGATGCTGTGCACCAGCCCGTAGCCAAGCCGGACAATCTCGGCCGCCGGGAGCGTGGGTTTCTGGTACCAGACCGCAAAAACTTCGCCGGGACGGTTGTACTCCTGCAGTTGCAAATCGAGCGCCACGGTCAACATGGACACGGCAACATCCTCGGACATGCGGGTGCCGCTAAAAAGAAAGACATCTTCCCCGCGACTTCGATCCTCCCGCAGCCGACGCACCAGGGCGGGCGCCAGTGCATAGGCGCCTCCGATCACACTCGCGCCGCACACCCAGGCGGAGCGTACGGCCCGTCGGTAGAGGTCATGACGTCGGCGCCAGCGGCGCCACTCCTGCGTCAGCCGATCCCGATTCTCGCTGTGCCAACGCAGCCGCAGCCACCGATGAGGCAGCAGCCCGCACGTACCGCGGATCCATCGTCCCCACCACCCCTCCGTGTTCCGTACGGCCCCGTCGGGATCGTGGGTCAATGAGCCGATCATGCCAGCGTCGGGATGGTCCCTGAAGTAGCGCGTGATCCGCTCCGCGAACGGCCCGCACGCCATCGCATCGGTGTCGAGCTTGAGCACGAACTCCGCGTCCGTCCGATCCATGGCGGCGCGCAAGGCCGTCCAGATTCCGGCCGTCATTCGGTCAAAGACGAGGTCGCCGCCCTTGGCTCCGACATAGGGATTGTTCAGCACCACCACCTCGCGGAACTGCGTCCGGACCGCAATCGCCGGACCATCGAGCTGGTCGTTGCGGTCGTTGACCAGCAATAAGGTGCTG
>JBEIHL010000879.1:0-2113 GCA_040381375.1 Opitutaceae bacterium | reverse complement strand
TGCGGACGAGGACGTCCGCGCTCCCAGGGGGAGACTACTTTTTCGCCGGACTGGCCAGCAACGGCAGCAACCGCTGCTTCTGCCCCTGCAGTTTCGGATCGTCGACCGTGGCGAGCAGCGCCTTGGCGTGATCGCGTTTGCCGAGCTTCAGGCAGATGTTGGCCGCGTGCAGGCGCATGGTCTGTCGCTCGATCGGCGTCGGCGCCTTTTCCTCGAGGCCGCTCCACGCCTTGAGGGCGGCGTTCCAATCGGGCTTCTCGAGATCGTAGAACGACTCCGCATACCGGTATGCGAATTCGAACCGCTCCGGCGCGAGCTCCGTCGCCCGCCGAAACGCCTCGTGCATCGCACCGTCGAGCGCGTCGCGTTTCCATCCGCCCGACTTCAGGAAATCCTCGCGCGCTTCCACCAGCAGCGTGCCGAGCTGGTAGTGGTACATGGGTTCGTTCGGCTCGAGCTTCACTGCCGCGAGGTAGTACGGCGCCGCCTGCAGCGGCCGGCCATCCTCGGCGAGCAGGTTGCCGAGCTGGTTCTTCACCAACGCGACATCGGGGTCGAGCTGGTTGGCCTTGAGCAGGATCGCCATCGCCTCCTTGCGCATGTCGACCTTCGTGAGCAGGTAGCCGTACGCCGCATAGCCCGCGGCGAACTGCGGATTGTTCCGCAGCAGCAGTTCGTAGTCGTGCGTGATCGACTGCACCTGCTGCCGGAACGAGCCCTCATCGAGATTCTCCCCCTGCTTCGCCGCCGTCGCGAACACCTCGCGCTGCCGCTCGACGATCTTCCTCAGATTCATCTCGGCCAGATTGACGGTCTCCGCGGCGCTCAGGTCAGCCGCCAAACCACCAACCAGAATAACCACGGATAACACGGATGGCACGGATGCCCAAACCCGCTTAAACCGCCCGCCACCTGGTTTCTGTATCCGTGTCATCCGTGTCATCCGTGGTTAAAAATGCCTGGAACGAACCGCATCCGACACTCTCAACGCGCCAAGGTGCCGGCGTAAACATTCATTCGGCCGTCCCGCACGAATCCCACCAGGGTCTGCCCGCTCGCCTGCGCGAACTCCACCGCCGCCGTCGTCGGCGCCGAGATCGCCGCCACGCACCCGATTCCTGCCGCCAACGCCTTCTGCATCAACTCGAAGGATACGCGGCCGCTCAGCATCAGGATCCGGTTCGCCAAGGGCAGCCGCTCCGCGAAAAACGCCGCGCCCACCACCTTGTCGAGGGCGTTGTGCCGACCCACATCCTCGCGCGCGAAGTCGAGTTCGCCCTCCAACGAGAAGAGCGCACTCGCGTGCAAGCCACCCGTCGCCGCAAACCCCACCTGCGCCGCCCGCAGCCGCTCCGGCAGCCGCGTGATCACCGCCGCTCGCACGACCGGCGGCGTGGCCAATGGCGGGAACTGCGCCCGGACCGCATCGATGCTGGCCTTGCTGCAAATGCCGCAACTCGACGACGTAAACACATGCCGGGTCAGCCGCGCCCAGTCCACCTCGGCACCCGGCGCCAACAGCACGTCGACCACGTTGCCGCGATTGGCTTCCACCGTCACCGCCGCATCGGTGCAGCGCACGATGTCGAGCACGTCATCCCGCCGCCGCACGATGCCCTCGGTCACGAGAAAACCCGCCGCCAGCTCGCGGTCGTGTCCCGGCGTCCGCATCACCACCGCCACACTCCGCCCGCCCACCCGGATTTCCAGCGGCTCCTCCACCGCCAGCACATCGTCACACGCGCTCGCGTTACCCGCGGCATCGAGGCGCGTGATCGGGGTCGGACGCGGTGACGGGGCCGGCGACATGCCGCGAACAAAGCGATTCGGGCTGGCACGGCCACGCTTTTCCCCAAGCGTGTTCTTATGAACACGTCGCCCTCCTCCGCGGCCCCCGCCCCAGGCCGCGGCGCGAGCTTCAATCCGCCCAACCGCTTCGAGCACCTGCACGTCGTACCCGACCCCGACTGTCCGCCCGAGGAACAGCCGCACCCGCGCACGCAATTCTATCCCGACCATTCCGAATCGCTGCTCACCAAGAACGACAGCCCCGACATCCCGTTCACCTGGGGACTCAATGCCTACCGCGGCTGCGAGCACGGTTGCGCCTACT
>JBEIHL010000878.1:0-2122 GCA_040381375.1 Opitutaceae bacterium | reverse complement strand
CGTGCTCGAGAAAGTTTTTGCCACGGCCCAGAAGGGCGACCCGAAGCTGCGCGAGGTGTACCTCGCCCGCGGTCAGCTCGCGCTGGACAAGCGCGATTACCAGCTCGCCGCGAAGGTGTTCGAGGAAGGCCTCAAGCAACTGCCGAACGATCCCGACCTGCACTGGGGCCGCGGCCGGGCCTATGCCGGCGGCGATCGCGAAGTGGCGCTCGCCTCGTTCCAGGCCGCGTTGAAGGCCAACTCGCGCCATGTGCCGACGCTCCTGCAGTTCGTCGATCACCACATCGACGGCGAGTCGTACGAGGAAGCCAACAAGGTGATCGAGGATGTGCTCGACGTGAATCCGTCGCATCCCGATGCCTGGGCTTACCGGGCGGTGATCGCGCACCTCAAGAACGACCCGGTGGGCGAACGTTTCGGGCGCGAGAAGGCCTTGAGTTCGTGGTCCACCAATCCGCGGGTCGATTTTCTGATTGGCGAAAAATTGTCCGCCAAGTACCGCTTCGCCGAGGGCGCGGCCTATCAGCGGCGGGCGCGCGAGTTCGATCCCGACTACCTGCCGGCGATGGCGCAACTGGCGAGCGATCTCCTGCGGCTGGGTGAAGACGCGGAGGGCTGGGCGCTGGCCGAAGCGGTGCACAAGCGGGACGAGTACGACGTCGAGGCTTTCAATCTCGTGACGCTGCGCGAGACGATGAACAAGTACGCGGCGCTCAACAACGACGACTTCGTCATCCGCATGGCGGCGCCGGAAGTCGCGATCTACGGACCGCGCGTGCTGGCATTGCTCCGCCGGGCCAAGGATGTGCTCACCACGAAGTACGGCATCGAACTGGCGAAACCCACCTACATCGAGATCTTCGCCGACCAGCGCGACTTCGCGGTGCGCACGTTCGGCCTGCCCGATGTGTCCGGCTTCCTCGGCGTTTGCTTCGGCCGCGTGGTCACCGCCAACAGTCCGGCCACGAGCAGCTCGGCCACCAATTGGGAGTCCGTGCTCTGGCACGAATTCTGCCACGTGGTCACCTTGCAGATGACGAAGAACAAGATGCCCCGCTGGCTGAGCGAAGGCATCTCCGTCTACGAGGAACGCCAGGCCAACCCGGCTTGGGGCATGCGCATCGATGCGCGCTACCGTGAAATGATGCTCGGCGGCGATCTTGTGCCGGTCGGCAAACTGAGCGCGGCGTTCCTCGCCCCCAAGTCGCCGCGCCACCTGCAGTTCGCGTATCTCCAATCTTCGCTCGTGGTCGAGTACATCGTCGGCCGGCACGGCGTCGGCGCGATTCGAAACATTCTCGCCGATCTGCGCGAGGGCGTCGAAATCAACACCGCGCTCGAAAAGCATACCACGCCGCTGGACCCACTGGAGAAGGAGTTCGCCGCGTACGCCAAGGAGCAGGCGGAAAACCTCGCGCCCAAACTCGATTGGACGCGACCCGAGCCGGAGCTCCTGCTGCCGGACGCAGCGGAAAAGCTCGCCGAGTGGGAGAAGGGTCACCCGGACAATTACTGGATCCTGCGGCAGAAGGCCCAGCGCCTGATCGAGCAGCAGAAGTGGGCGGAGGCGAAAGTCCCGCTGCAACGGCTGATCGAACTTTTCCCGCAGCAGAAAGGCGGAGATTCCGCGTACCGTCTGCTCGCCGCCGCTTCTCGCGCCCTGAACGACCAGGCGGGTGAACGTGACACCCTGCAACGCTGGGCGGAGATCGACGACGAGGCGACCGAGGCCTACCTGCGTCTGATGGAACTCGCCGCGGCGGAAAAGGACTGGCCGACCGTCGCCCGAAACTCGGAGCGCTATCTGGCCGTCAACCCGCTCGTGGCCCCGCCTTATCGTTACCTTGCCCAAGCCGCCACCGGCCTGGGCGACGACTCGCTGGCGGTGGTGGCGTGGCGCACGCTGCTGAATCTCGACGTCCCCGAACGGGCCGACGGCCATTATCAACTGGCCCAGTTGCTGCGGAAGCGCGGCGACCTGGCCGATGCCCGCCGGCATGTGTTGCGCTCGCTCGAGGAGACGACGCGCTACCGGGAGGCATTGGGCCTGCTGTTGGAGTTGAACCGCACGAAGTCCGAAGCGTTGTCCGGAGCGGCTGAACCTCAGTTGACGATTCCCGGG
>JBEIHL010000877.1:0-2124 GCA_040381375.1 Opitutaceae bacterium | reverse complement strand
GTGGTCGATGGTGATTCCGTGGGATGGATTTCCGCTGTCGAAGCTGATCGCGTTCGCCGACCCGAAGCCGGAGGCGAAGTACATCACGTTCACGACGTTTCTCGATCCCAAGAACGCCCCGGGCCAGCGCGGCTCCGCACTCGAATGGCCGTACCTCGAAGCGCTGCGGCTCGACGAGGCCAACCACGACCTGTCCTTCATTGCCACCGGCATCTACGGCAAACCCATACCGAACCAGAATGGCGCTCCGCTGCGGCTCGTCGTGCCGTGGAAGTACGGATTCAAGTACGGAAAATCGATCGTGAAGATCGACTTCGTCGCCCGGGAACCGCGCAACACCTGGAAGGCGATGGCGTCGCACGAGTACGGCTTCTACGCCAACGTGAATCCCACCGTCGACCACCCGCGCTGGTCGCAGGCGAGCGAGCGCGTGATCGGCGCCGGCGGCGCGCTCGGCCAGCGGCAACGCACGCTCATGTTCAACGGCTACGAGAAACAGGTCGCGGGTCTCTACACCGGCATGGACCTGCGGAAGTTCTACTGAACGACGGGGCGCGCCGGAGCTGAATTTTTGAACAGGAAGATCGGGAAGGCCGGGAAGCTCTTCCCGATCTCACCGGCCTTCCTGTTCCACCTCTGAATGCCTTCATGTTCGCCGCCTCGCTGCTTCGCTCGAAGGTCTTCATCTGGACGCTGCTCGTCCTCCCCGGGCTCTGGCCGGCGTGGCCGCTGTTCGTCCAACAGGACCCGAGTGCGCTCACCGATCCGCTCAAGTTCATCCTGCTGCACTTCGGCTTCGTCGCGTGCGTGCTGCTTGCCACGGTGCTCACGTTCACGCCGCTGCGCGTACTGTTCCCAAAATGGGACGTCGCCCTCGCGCTGAACCGTCACCGGCGGCTCGTCGGCGTCAGCAGTTTCGCCTACGCCCTGCTGCACTTCAGCGTGCAGGTGCTCTATGTCTACGACGGCGGATTTGGCACGTTGTGGAAGGAGATTCAAAAACCGTTTCAACTCACCGGGCTGGGAGCGCTGGTGATCCTGCTGATCCTGACGATCACGAGCGTGAACGCCCTCATCCGCCGACTGGGCGCGAAGCGCTGGAAAAATCTCCACCGCCTGGTCTACATCGCCGCCGCGCTCGCAGCCTATCACCAGGCGGACGCGCGGAAGACGTTTCCGATGCAGGTCGTCTGGATCTTCGGTCCGGTGCTGCTGCTGGAAATTGCGCGCGTATGGAAGCAACGGCGCGGAGCAGCGCGCCCCAGATAGGTTTTCAAGACCTTGGGATCGCCGAGCTCAGCCCGGCCCAAGCGAGATCATGCCGGGCTGGAGCCCGGCGCTCCCAGGAGCAGCCTACCGCGTTACGTCCGCCAGGAACCACTCCAACGCGTGTGTCGTGAGCTGCCCGCCCGGGCCGTGGAGGTTGTACTCGAAGGCATGCGTCGCCCACGGCAGGTGCACGAACACCCGCGGCACGCCGAACTCCGCCAGCCGGGCGTCGAGGCGCTCGCTGTGCCGGTCCCACACGATCGCGTCGTTCGCGCCGTGCAACAGCAGCGTCGACGGCGTGCGCGGGCCCACGTGGTTCAGCGCGCTCGCGGACTCGTAGTTCGCCCGAGCCGTGTCGGGCGTGCCGCCCAGGAACTGTCGCATCAGCGCGGGCGAGCGGAGCATGTCGTTCTCGTGGGTGTTGACGTATCCAAAAACCAAATCCGATGGCGCGTACAACCCCACCACCCCCCGGATCGCCGCGTCGCCCGCGATGTAGCCCGTGACCTGGGCGATCTGTCCGCCGGCCGAGCGCCCGAGCAGCACGAACCGGGTCGGATCGAGTCCGAGTTCACCAGCCCGTGACTTCAGAAACGCGACCGCGGCGAGCACATCCTCCCGCTGCGCCGGCCACTTGAACGTCGGCGCGAGTCGATACGAGACCGCCGCCACGGCGTAGCCCTGGCGCGCGAGCCAGTGGTTAAGCGCCGGGAGCTGGGTCCGGTCGCCGCTGTCCCAGCCACCGCCATGAATCACGACGACGCAAGGCGCCGGGCGTGATCCGGGCGGGACGGACGCCGGATAGAAATCGAGTGGGAGTGCGTCCGGGACGGGCAGGGTGCGCGGCAAAACCGG
>JBEIHL010000876.1:0-2135 GCA_040381375.1 Opitutaceae bacterium | reverse complement strand
CGAGGAGGATGCTCATGTGAAAGGGTCAACAGAGCAGCGGTGAGCGGGCCTTGTCAACGATGACCTGACGCCATCCCGGACTAGCGGCCGAACCTGCCCGCCAGCCGTGGAAACGCGACCGGTGACGGGCGCACGCTCAGACTGGGCGATCAGGCTTCGACGCCGAGTTTCTCCAGGAGGCGCTGCAGGTCGTCGTTGCCGCGGTATTCGATGACGATCCGGCCCTTCTTGGGTGAATGGAGCAACGCCACCCGCGCGCCGAGGTGGGAGGTGAGTTTCTTTTCGATGCCCGATACGGTCGAAGCATCCTTCGCCGAGAGTCCGGGCTTGGCTGCGGCGCGAACCGGTGACGCACCACCGGCGGCCTTGGCGTTTTGCGCCAGCTTTTCGGCGGCACGAACGCTGAGTCCTTCCTCGATGATCCGCCGGCCGAGCATCGCCCGTTGTCCGCCGTCCTCGATGCCGAGCAGGACTTTGGCGTGGCCGACGCTCAGCATGTTCTTCGCCACGTAGGCCTGGAGATCCTGTTCGAGATTGAGCAGGCGCAGGGCGTTGGCCACAGACGCGCGCCCTTTCCCCACCCGCTCGGCGGCGCTTTCCTGCGTGAGGTCGAAATCCCGAATGAGACTCGCATAACCGTGAGCCTCCTCGATCGGGTTGAGACCCTCGCGCTGGAGATTCTCGATCAGACCGAGGGCGGCGGAGGACGCGTCGCTCGCCTCCACGACCCGGGCCGGGATTACCTTGATGCGGAGCTGCTGGAACGCCCGCCAGCGGCGTTCGCCGGCGATGAGTTGGAATTTTTCGCCGTGGCGGCGGACGACGATCGGCTGCAGCAACCCCTCGGAACGGATGCTTTCGGCGAGTTCGTTCAGTTGTTCCGGCGTGATCTCACGCCGGGCCTGATACGGGCTGGGTTCGACCCCGTGAACCGGAATCTCCTGGTAACCGGGTGCCGCGACCGGAGCCGCGGCCGGGGGTTTGGCCGCGGCAACGGATTCCGGTGCCGGGGTGCTGGGAGCGGGTGGGGCCGGTTTCGCAGCGGCGATGAGGCCGCCGAGTCCGCGGCCGAGACGGGATTTGGGTGCTGCCGACATTCGAATTACTTTCCTCCCGGGATGAAGAGCGTCTGTCCGACCGTGATGCGAGAAGGATCTGCCAGTTTGTTCGCGTTCACGATGTCCTGCTGCTTCGCGCCGGTTTTCTTGGCGATGCTCGCGAGGCTGTCGCCCTTCTGGACGGTGTAGCTGATGCCTTCGCGGGAAAAGTCGTCGGAAAAATTCGTCTGCACGGCGGGCCGCGTCGCCTGCGCCTTCGCCAGTGAGTCGAGCGCGGCATTCGTCTGCTTGCCCAGTTTTTCCAGTTGCGCGCTCACCTGCTTCAACGTGTCGGTCTTCGCCGCGCCGATCGCCCCCTGCACGCTGCGGTTGAGGTCCCCGATCGCGTCGTTGAGCTGTGACATCGTCACGAACGCCCGGTCGTTCGCCGCGGACTTTTGCCGGAGGTCGCTGTTTTCACGCTCCAGTTGTTCGATGCGCAGCGAGAGTTCCCCCACCCGCTGCATGAGCCCGCGCACGTCCTCTCGCAGGTTGGCGAGTTCGACCTGCGGCGAATTTTGAGCAAACGCGGAGGCTGCCATCATGCCGCCCGCCAGAAGACCTTTCCACATGGCAGCCGAGCTTGAGAAAAGGTCGCCCGAAAACAAGCGGCTTGTGCGGCGGAAGTCATGCGCGCGGAATTGACGTGGCGCCGGCGCCGGTAACGCTGGCCGAGACGCGTCGCGCTTCACCTCCACCATGGCCGCTTTTGTCCGCTGCGCAGCAGTTGCCCTCGCCCTGACCGGGTTCGCCCAGGCCGCCCCTCCGGCGGCCCTCGTCTCCGCGCTCGAATATCTCCGCGATCAAAAAAGTTACTCGTGGGAGGCGATCAACAGCGACCCCGGCCCGGTCGCGCAGCGGCTCGAGACGCGACGCGGCACCTTGACGACCGTGCAGCGCAGCATGTCGCCCAACCTCAAGGGTCAGATCGATCGCAATGGAGACATGCTGATCCGGCGCGAGTGGCCGGACGGCGTGCAGCTCGACACCATCATCGCGGCCGACGGCACGACGGTCACGCGCACACCGGATGGCTGG
>JBEIHL010000875.1:0-2141 GCA_040381375.1 Opitutaceae bacterium | reverse complement strand
CGGCATCACCGCGGTCGACCCGATCAAGCACGAGCTGCTGTTCGAACGTTTCCTCAGCGAGGGTCGCGTCGGCCGCGACGGTCATCCCTCGTGGCCCGACATCGACCTCGACCTGCCGAGCGGCGAATTGCGCGAACAGGTCCTCCAGCGCGTCTACGAACTTTACGCGCCCCGCGGCGCCGCGATGACCGCCAACGTCATCACCTACCGCGGCCGCAGCACCGTGCGCGAGATCGGCAAGGTGCTGGGGTTCGGCGACGACGCGATCGAGCGTTTCTCCGGCCTCTACGCGAACGGCGATTTTCCCGAGACGCTCGAGCTTCAGGACCAGCTCGCCCTCGCCGGAATCGGGGCCCGGCACCCGCGTGCCGCCGCCATGGTCGGGCTCTACCGCCAGATCCACGGCCTGCCACGCCACCTCGGCCAGCACAGCGGCGGCATGGTCATCTGCCAGGGGCAGCTCGACCGCGTCGTGCCGCTGGAGAACGCTTCGATGCCCGGCCGCGTGGTCGTGCAGTGGGACAAGGACGACTGCGAGGACCTCGGGATCGTGAAAGTGGACTTCCTGGGGCTCGGCATGATGGCCGTGCTGCAGGACACCTTCGCGCTCTGCCGGGCACGCGGGTATCCGATCGAGTTATACACCATCCCCCCGGACGATCCCGCCACCTTCGCCACGATGCAGCGGGCCGACACCGTCGGCGTGTTCCAGATCGAGAGTCGCGCGCAGATGGCTTCGTTGCCGCGCATGCGGCCGGCGTGCTTCTACGACGTCGCCATGCAGGTGGCGATCGTCCGGCCCGGCCCGATCGTCGGCAACCTCACCCACCCGCTCGTCCGCCGCCGCAACGGCCTCGAACCGGTCACCTACATCGATGCCAGCGTCGACGACCTCGTCGCGCCGATCCTGCGCCGCACGCTCGGCGTGATCCTGTTCCAGGAGCAGATGCTCGAACTCGCGATCAAGCTCGCCGACTTTTCCGGCGGCGAGGCCGAGGAGCTGCGGCGTTCGATGGGGTTCGTGAAAAACGACGGCCGCCTCCAGCGGGCGCTCGCCAAGCTCGTCACCGCGCTCCGCGCCAAAGGCCGCAGCGAGGCCGTCGTGAAGAAGGTCAGCGAGTCCGCGCTGTCGTTCGCCGCCTATGGCTTTCCCGAATCGCACGCGCTGAGCTTCGCGCTGCTCGCATACGCCAGCACCTGGTTGAAGGTGCACCGGCCGGCCGAGTTCACCGCCAGCCTGCTCAACCACCAGCCGATGGGGTTCTATTCCCCAGCGACGCTGCTGCAGGACGGGCGGCGTCACGGACTGAAGGCACATCCGGTGTGTATCGCGCGCTCCGACTGGCGCTGCACGGTCGAAGCCGGCGACGCGATCCGCATCGGCCTGCTCTACGTGAAGGGCCTGCGCGAGGGGGCCGCGCGGACCATGCTGGCCGCGCGCGCGGAGCGGCCGTTCGCGTCCTTGGACGATTTTCTCCGTCGCACCACCTTCAATCCCGCGGAGCGCCGCGCGCTCGCGGCCGTGGGTGCGCTCAACGTGTTCACGCACCACCGCCGGGCCGCGCTGTGGCAAGTGGAGGCGGCGTGGTCGGAGGACGAGGAGTTGTTCCGGCATTTCGCGAGCGAACCGGACGAGGCCATTGCGCCTCTGGCCGCAATGACACTGGCGGAAAGGCTGCGGGCGGATTTCACCGGCCTGGAGCTGACCACCGGCGTGCATCCGATGGTGCTGATCCGGCCGCGGTTGACGGATGTCTGGCGGGCCGCAGACCTGACGTTGGTCAAGGACGGCGAGCGCGTGACGATCGCCGGCTCGGTGATTTGCCGGCAGCGGCCCGGTACGGCGAAGGGCTTTGTGTTCATCAGCCTCGAGGACGAGACCGGCATCGCCAACGCGATCGTCCTGCCGCAGCTCTTCGAGGCGAAGCGGCTCGTGATCACGCAGGAACCCGCGCTGCGCATCACCGGCAAATTGCAGAATCTGCACGGCGTGATTCACGTGAAGGCGCAGAGCATCGAGCCGCTGGCCGAGGCGGCGCTGCCAGCGCAGGCGTCGCATGATTTTCCTTGAGGAGCACCCGGACCTGGAAGCGCGGACGCCCTCGTCCGCATTTCAAATACGACACCATCAAAGCCTGCGG
>JBEIHL010000874.1:0-2154 GCA_040381375.1 Opitutaceae bacterium | reverse complement strand
GGTTTTCTCCGCGCCTCTGCGCCTCTGCGCGAAAATCCGGTTTGGGAAGATACGAAGTAAGTTCGACAAGGCCTTCATGCTTTTGATGAGGGAATCCGTTCCCGCTGATCTGAACTCAACGACCAAGCTGCATTACCAGCCGGTGCACCTCCGCGACCACGTCGTCCTCGACCGCGGGCGCATACGGAGCCGGGTGGCCGACCATGACGTTGGCACCGCCGCCCTCGTAGCCGCCTTCGTTGAGCACGCGCCGGCTGCCGAGGTAGCCGGCGACATCGTTGGAATAACCGGCAATCCAAACCGCCGGGATCGCCCGCAGTTCCTGCTTCAATCGCAGCGCGTAATCGACCACCACTTCCTGGCCGATGGCGGCGAGGACAAATTCGTCGCCGATCCGCACGACCTGGATGGGATTCGGATACCCCTTCGGCAGCTCACCCGCCGCCTGTCGCTTCTGCTGCATCTCGGCCCGCGCCTTCACGTCGGCTTTGGCGCTCTTCAATCCCTCGCCAAGTTCAGCCGCCGAGAGGTAACTGTACTTCAGCCCGAGCAGGCTGTAGCCCGCGCGCAGCGGCCCGCGCAGTTCCCGCAACGGCGTCACGAGCGCCGCCTCCACTGCGGTGGCGAGGGTGCGGCCATGCAGGCTGGCCAAATCCTCGTCCGTGTAGCCGGCCTGCATCGTCTGCCGCGGATACGGATTCTGATCGCCACCCGCACCCTGCATGAAGAGCGCCACCGCACCCGGATAATCCTTTTCCAGGAAATGCTGGGCATAGCCCGCATAGTCGCCCGAGAGCCGATAGGAACCGACCGTCGTATTGTGACAGGCGTAGCCGAAGAGCAGGGCCGTAACCTTGCCGGCCGCATCCGCGACGCGCAGCACCGGCACGTCGTGGTCGACCGGCCCGTCGGGATACGGCCGGTTGGCAAAGCCGCCGGCCGGCTGCGGCAGCCGACGGTTCATCGCAAACCCCGCCCGCGCGTGGCCGTAGGCCAGCGATGCGGGTGCACGCGCCGCGAGTGCCTGGCCGATCACGGCCACGAGCTTCTCCTCCACCTCCGCGCGAAACTTCAGCAGCCGTTGCCACAGCGGCGGCGGCATGGCATACGGCGTGCGCTCCGCCGCCAGCCGCAGCTCGGGCGCCGCGTGGGTGTGCGAAGCGTTGAAGAGCAGCGATCCGGGCGGAATGCCGTGCGCGGACTCGATGCGCTTCGCGACGTCATCCCGCAGCCGGCGCGGAATGCTCACGAGATCGAGCGTCACGAAGACGAACGGCTTTCCGCCCGCATCCTCGATCGCGAGCGCCTTCGCGTAGATGCGCTGGGCAAAACCCTCGGACGGCTTTTTCCGGCCCGCGTATCCGCCCATCCAAACCGGATCGTCCGGCGTCAGGTCAACGCGCGCCGCCCCTGCTTTCCAGACGGTCGGTGTGGTCTTCGGTACCGCGGCGGATGCCAAGGTAACCGAAAAAAGAATACAGAGCAGAAGACACGGAGCGATTTTTCTCATGGCCGGAAGTTTCTGACCACGAAACACACGAAACACACGAAAGGGTCCTTCGTTTTCATGTGCTTCGTGTGTTGCGTGGTCCACCTGGATTGGAGCCTCAGAGCCGGCCGGTGATCCCCACCACCGTCTTGGCGGGAAAGATCCGGTAGCTGGCGGTGCGCCCCTTGTAGAGCGCGTAACGGTTGTCGAGCGGGACGGAGAACATGTTTTCCACATCGAAAAATACCGTGAGCCGCCGCGAAAACGCATAACGCGATTTCCACGTCCACGAGGTCTTCGCGTGCTGGTACTGCACGAGCGCCGGCGTGGTGGAGTTCGTGTTCAGGTACTCGCCGCGGTGCACGGCCTGCAGCCGCAGATCCCAGCCGAACCCGCGGTAGCTTAACCCGACGTTGCCGGACTTGTTCAAGAAGCCGGCCAGGCTGTTGCTCGTGAGCACGATCGCGCCGCCGTAATCTCCCTCGGTCTTGAGTGAGGTATAGTTGGCGTTCACACCGAATCCCTTCGCCCAACCCCGGAGAAAACTCAGCTGCTGCTGGTCGTTGAACTCGATGCCCTCGATTTTCGCGAAGCCACCGTTGGCCTGCGTCGTCAGGGCGTAGCCGACGGAGTCGCCGTCGAAGCCGTTGTCCTGCCCCGAGCCG
>JBEIHL010000873.1:0-2157 GCA_040381375.1 Opitutaceae bacterium | reverse complement strand
GTGATCGGGATGGCCGAGGTAAATCTCGGTGGTCTGCGCGAAGGTCGGCTCGAGTTCGGCCCACCAGGCGTCGTAGAACGCGCTCATCCGGGCGGCACGGGCGGGGTGCTCGGCGATGAGATTCCGCTGCTGACCTGGATCGGCTTTGATGTCGTACAGCTCCTTGCCGTTGATGAGCCGCCAGGAGCCGGACATGACGGCGGTTTGCTTCCACTTGATGGGATCGCGCACGCGTTGGGAATCGGTGACGAGCATGCGGTCGTGCGGCCAGGCCGTGTTTTTCGAGCCAGGATCGAGGAGTGGGCGGATGGAGCGGCCGTCGAACGTGAGGCCGGCGGGCGTCGGTGCGCCGGTAAGATCGAGCAGCGTCGGGACAATGTCCACGGCGTGGCAGAGCGTTTCGTTGACGTGCGGTTTGGTCCAGCCGGCGGCGGGCCAGTGGGCAAGGAGTGGGACGCGGTGGCCACCCTCGTATTCGCTGCCTTTTTTGCCGCGCATGCCGGCGTTGAAGATTTTATCGCCGGCGGCGGTGCCGTTGTCGGTGGTGAAGATGAAGAGCGTGTTGTCGGCGAGGCCGAGTTCGCGCAGGAGGGCGCGGGTGGCGCCGACGTTATCGTCGATGTTCGTGATCATGCCGAAGAACGAAGCGAGCTCGGGCGTCTGGCCCGGGTAGAGGTCGAGGTATTTTTGCGGCGCGTGCAGCGGACTGTGCGGGGCGTTGAGCGCGATGTAGGCGAAGAAGGGTTTCTTGGCGGCGGCCTGCTCGCGGATGAAGCGCTGGGCTTCGGCGAAAAACACGTCGGTGCAAAAACCTTTCGCAGCGACGACGCGGCCGTTGTGAAAATAGCTGCCGTCGAAGTAGGAGTTATCCCAGAGGTCGGGCGTCTGCCCCACCCCACCGCCCCCATGGCGATAGACTTCGGTGAACCCGCGATCCTCGGGACGGTAGGGATAGTTGTCGCCGAGGTGCCACTTGCCAAACATGCCGGTCGCGTACCCGTGGGCCTTGAGCAGCTGGCCGATGGTGATTTCGTTTTCGCGCAGCATCGAGCGTCCGTTGACGGTGTGCCACACGCCGGTGCGGTTCGTCCAATGGCCGGTGAGCAGCGCCGAGCGCGTGGGCGAGCAGGTAGGCGCGACGTGGTAGTCTTTCAGTTGCGACGACTCGGTGGCGAGGCGGTCGAGGTGCGGCGTCTTGACCACGGGATTGCCCGTGAAGCCGAGATCGCCGTAGCCCTGGTCATCGGTGATGACGAAGACGATGTTGGGCCGGGTCGCGGCCGCAGCGACAGCCGCGAGCGGGAGGAAGAGCGAAAGCGTGACGAGGTGGAGGAAGCGGAACAGTGGCATGGGAGAAAGGGAGTACGATCGACGTGAGGCCGTGCGCGGGACACCGGTCAGAAGGTGCCCTTGAGCCCGAAGGTCCACAGCGACCCGAAGTCGAGCCGCGAACGGAATTGCGCGTGCGCCGGTGTGCTCGGGCCGTGAATCTCGGTGTCTTCGGTGGCGTCGTTGATGTTGCGGAGGTTGGTGAAGAGCGCGATGCGCCGCGTGAGCGAGTATTCGCCGGAGACGTCGATGTAGAGCCGCTTGGAGCCCCAGTTATAGGTCTCAGGCTCAACGCTCGAACCCGTCGCCACGATGGCGCGCCGCTGGCGGCCGCGATAGTTCCAGTTGATGCGGAGATTGTAGTTCGGCCGCGTGAGGCTCACGCCCCAACTGCCGCTGCGCGGAATGTAGCCGGCGAAATTGGCGGTCGCGGTGGCGTCGCCGGTGACGCGCTGCGCACTCGCGTTGGCGAAGACCTGCACGCCGCGCGCCCACGACGGCAGACCGGTGAGCGCTTGTTTATAGCTGAAGTCGACACCGGTCAGGCGGACTTTGCCGGGGAGATTATACTGGGTCGTGACATCGAACTTGTCGTAGAGCGCGGGATCGAGGCCGTAGAGGGCGAGAAACTCGGGCGAGGCATTGAAGACGGTGCCGCCAAAGAAGTTTTTGATGTCCCGCCGGAACCCGCCCACCGAAATCTGGCCGACGCCCGCGAAATAATCTTCGAAACGCGCGTTGGTGGTGTCCGCGCTCCACGCTTTGCTGGCGGCTTTGTTGACTACGATGCGGTTGGCCGGATTATACGCGTCGCTGTCGGGATCGGGG
>JBEIHL010000872.1:0-2159 GCA_040381375.1 Opitutaceae bacterium | reverse complement strand
GCGGCGGGTTCGTCGAGCAGGAGCAGCTTGGGCTTCGTCGCGAGGCCGCGCACGATTTCGAGCCGGCGCTGTTCGCCGTAAGGCAAACTCTTCGCGGGGACATCGCGGAAGCGGCCGAGATTGAAGATCTCGAGCAATTCCTCCGCCCGGCGCGTGATCGCCGCCTCTTCGCGACGAAACCGTCCGAGGCGGATGAGCGCTTGTATCGGGCTGGTCTCGCGGTGCAGATTGCAGGCGACGCGCACGTTGTCGAAGACCGACAGCGACCCGAAGAGCCGGATGTTTTGAAACGTGCGGGCGATGCCCAGCGCGACGATGTCGTTGACCCGCAAGCCGGCGACATTGCGTCCGGCGAAACTCACGGTGCCTTCGGTGGGCTGGTAGACGCCGGTGATCAGATTGAAGACCGTCGTCTTCCCCGCGCCATTCGGACCGATGAGCCCGCAGAGTTCGCCTTCATGGACGGTGAAGTCCACCGCGTTGACGGCCGTGAGGCCGCCGAAGCGGATCGTGACCTGATCAAGCTGGAGCAGGGCGGACATGGCGCGTTAGATCCGGCAGAGGAGTCGACCACTGATGATCACTGATGGCCACTGATCAGACCCTGCCAGTCCGATGGTCGCTTGGATCCGGTCTGAATCAGTGCTCATCAGTGATGATCCGTGGTTGTTCGGGTGCAGGTCCGTTCAGCTTGCCGGCGTACCCAGACCGCCACGCGGATCGACGTCGAGGTCACGGACGCCGCGCCGCTGGCGCATGCGTTCCGTATGAGTGCGGATTTCATCCTTCAGCCAGCGGGCACGCGGCACGGCGCGAAGCACGAAATTGGGTGAGGTGCGGTCGGCGCTGGCGAGCACGACATCGCCACACCCGACGACCCGCAGCCAGAAGGGCTCGATGACCGAATAGTCGCGGATCCGATACAGCTCGATCTCCTGGGTGTGGCGGGACAGCAGGCCGGTGGTGATCTTGGCGCGCTCCGAGGTAATCTCGTAGCGGTTGCACTTGGTGCCGATCCAGCGGGTCAGGGCCCAGAATACCGGGACGACCAGCCCGGTCAGGATGAGCGGCTCGGGCGCGGCGGGCGAGTAGAGGAAGTAAGCGACCCCGATCATGGCGGCGAGCAGCAGGCAGAAGAGGTAGGTGCCGAAATTCGTCCACTGCGACGGCGTGCCGCGCCAGACGAGGGTTTCCTGGGATTCCGGGACTGGATTCATGGGAGGGGAGCGGACGCGGGTTTCGGCGCGCGACGGAAGTTGAAGTTAAACAACCCCTGCGGCCGGACAAGCATGAGCACGATCAGCAGCAGCGAATAGATGATCATCCGGTATTCGGCAATGGGTCGGAGCAGTTCCGGCAGCAGGGTCAGCAGAACGGCCGCGAGGACGACACCGAACGTGTTGCCCATGCCGCCGAGGATCACCATCACGACGATCTCGATGCTCTTGGTGAAGTCGAAGCCGGTCGGCGTGATCGTGAGTTTGAAGTGGCCGTAGAGACCGCCGGCGATGCCGGCGAAGAACGCTCCAATCACGAACGCGACGATCTTGTAGCGCGTCGTGTTCAATCCGATCGACTCGCTGGCGATCTCGTCGTCGTGCGTGGCGAGAAAACCGCGGCCGTAGGTCGAATGGACGAGGCTCGTGACCACGAACACCGTGAGCGCGACGAAGGCGAGAACCCAGAAAATCGTCGTGTGGGCGGGAATGCGATTGAGCCCGAGGGCGCCGCCCAGCGCCTCCACATTCTGGAAGGTTACGCGGATTATTTCGCCGAAGCCGAGGGTCACCAGCGCGAGGTAATCGCCCTTGAGCCGCAGCGACGGCACCCCGACGAGCAGGCCGGCGAACGCCGCGCAGAGACCGCCCGCGAGCAGGGCGGCGAGGAAGAAGCCGCCTTGTTGCAGCGTGCCGGCTTCGGCCGCGCCGAGCAGGCGCGGAACCACGAACAAACTGACGGCGGCGGAAAAGTAGGCGCCGACCGACATGAAACCGGCATGACCGAGGGAGAATTGCCCCGTGTAGCCGTTCACGAGGTTGAGGGAAACGGCGAGGATGACGTTGATCCCGACCCCGATCATGACGTCGAGGTAGTACGAATTTATCCGGTCGGAAAAGTGCGAAACGCCGAAGGCCACCAGCAGGGCGGCGAGCAGGGCG
>JBEIHL010000871.1:0-2162 GCA_040381375.1 Opitutaceae bacterium | reverse complement strand
CGTGTTCGAGGACGGACGCCTGCAGCCCGTCGGCGCGAATCCCGACGGCTCGACCTACGCCTACCGCATCATCGAACCGCGCCGGTTCATCCTCAGCGCGTCGTTCGACCTCGGATCGAGCGCCCGTTTTCCCCCTGGGAGCGCCGGGCTCCAGCCCGGCTGGATTTTTCCGACTGGTCTGGAGAGCGGCTCTGAATTTAGGGCCGGGCTGGAGCCCGGCGCTCCCAGGGGGAAGGCACATGCGCGGAGGGTGCGGTCGGCGAAGCTTTCCGGCCATTGGGGAGTCGGCGAAATCAGGGTAGACGCGGGCGGGCCGTAACTCATCCTGACCTTAACCCCTGCATGACTCGCCGCGATTTTCTTCTCTCTTCCGCCGCCGCGGCGTCGCTTGCGACGGTGGGGCGGCCCGCCCTCGCCGCAGCCGATGCCACGCCGGACGCCATCCTCCAAGGGCTCATTCGCGATCACGACGCGCGCATCCCGGCGCTGCTCGCCCAGCAGGATAACCGGCCCGGGCACCGGTGGAGCGGCGGGCTCGCCGATGGTCATGGCATCCACACCGTCTCCGGCACCAACGGTTTCGTCGCCGCCCTCGCCGCCGCGGCCTGCGCGCCAGGTTCAAAGTACTTCGGCTCCGAGGCGCTGGCGGAACCGATGCGCCGCGGCATCGCCTACATGCTCAAGGCGCAGCACGCGGACGGCACCATCGACTACTACGCGACCAATTTCCACTCGACCCCCGATCTCGCGTTCATCCTCGAGCACGCCTGTCCCGCTTGCGCGCTGCTGCGGGCGAGCCCGGTGTCGGCGCTTCGGGCGGTGGCGGACGAGCTCGGACAGTTCATTCGGCGCGGCGGTGAGGCGCTGGTCGTCGGCGGGGTGCACACGCCGAACCACCGCTGGATCGTCTGCTCGGCCTTGGCCTGGGTGAACTCGCTGTATCCGGATCGACGCTACGTCGCGCGCGTGGACCAGTGGCTCGCGGAGACGATCGATCTCGATCCGGACGGCCAGTACACGGAAAAGAGCACGACGGTCTACTCGCCGCACGTGAATCGCGCGCTCCTGACCGTGGCTCGGCTGCTCAACCGGCCGGAGCTGGCCGAGCCCGTGCGGAAGAATCTCGAGATGACGATCTACTACGTGCACCCCGACGGTGAGGTGGTCACGGAGGCATCGCGCCGGCAGGACCGTTACCAGCGCGGCAGCCTGGCGCCGTATTATTATTCTTACCGCACGCTGGCGCTGCGCGACGGCAACGGCCGCTTCGCCGCGATGGCCCGGCAGATCGAGCGCAGCCTCGCCCCGCGCCATCCGGGCTCGCTCACGACGTTTCTCGCCGAGCCCGAGTTTGGGCGTCCGCTGCCGCCCGACGCTCCGCTCCCGACCGACTACGCGAAGGTGTTTTCCTACTCCAGCCTCGCGCGCATCCGCCGCGGCCAGGTGAGCGGCACGGTGTTGGCGGCCAACACCACGCTCTTCTCGTTTCGCAAGGGCGCGGCCGCGCTCGAAGCCGTGCGGTTCGCCACGGCGTTCTTCGGCAAGGGTCAGTTCACTGCGGACGCGCTCGAGGTGAAGGACGGCCGCTACGTGCTGCGGCAGGAACTCGACGGGCCGTACTTTCAGCCGCTCACCGCGCAACAGATCGCCGACGGCGAGCACGTGAAGATGGCGCCCAACGGCACGCTCGCGAATCACAAGAACTGGCGCGCCCGTTCCGAAGTGCAGGCCCTGCAGGCGACCGTCACGATTACGGAGAAAAACGGCGCCTTCGACCTCGCGTTCGCGATTCGCGGCACGGATTTCGTGCCGGTGGCGATCGAGCTGGCGTTCCGTCACGGCGGCACGCTC
Source organism: Opitutaceae bacterium (assembly GCA_040381375.1). Taxonomy (GTDB): domain Bacteria; phylum Verrucomicrobiota; class Verrucomicrobiia; order Opitutales; family Opitutaceae; genus ER46. Next base: position 311 of record JBEIHL010000871.1, on the reverse strand, counting down.
GAGGGCGTGAAGCCGGCGCCGGGAGTGAAAGATGGCTGGCTGCTGGAAGGCGGCACCGGCCGGTATTCACTGGGCAACGACACGATCGAATTCGGCCCCGGCCGCGTGGAGCACACCTACACCCAGGTGCGCGGCGCGCTGCCGAAGTGGGATGGACAATGCGTGTACCTCACGGGCGCGACGCCCTTCGAGTTCACTCTAAGGATTTCATGAACACACAGACGGTATTCCAGGTGGAGCAGCGTGTCCCCACGCTGCTGGTTTGCCCGCGTTCGAATCACGCTCCGGCTTCGAACGTCGTTCAGCAGCGT
>JBEIHL010000870.1:0-2166 GCA_040381375.1 Opitutaceae bacterium | reverse complement strand
GATAAAGTCATTCTCGTCACCGGCGGCACGTCGGGCATCGGCGAAGCCTGCAGCCGGCATTTCGCGGAACTTGGCGCGCGCGTCGTGATCGCCTCCAACCAGGACGCGCGCGGCCGCGAAATGGAAACCGAACTCCGCGCCAAGGGGCAGGAGGTGCGTTTTGTTTTCACCGACGTCTCCGACGAGGCGAGCGTGCGCGCGATGGTCGAGCGCACGGTGGGCTTCTACGGACGCATCGACGGCGTGCACTGCAACGCCGGCGTCTGGGCCAAGGGCCGCGTGACCGAGTTCGACGACGCCGTCTGGAACAAGGTCATGAACGTGAACGTGAAGTCCGTGTTCTGGACCGCGCGCCACGTCGTGCCCGTGATGGAGAAGCAAGGGAAGGGCGTCATCGTCATCACGACGTCCGTCGCCGCTTTCGTCGGCTTCCCCGCGCACGCGCTTTATTGCGCCTCCAAGGCCGCGCTCGAGGCGCTGATCCGTTGTCTGGCGGTCGACCATGCGGGCGTCGTTCGCGTGGTGGGCATCTGTCCTGGTACAATTGATACGCCGATGCTCGCGGCGACGTGCCAAGGCTGGGACAAGCCCGTGGCGGAACTCTACGCCGATGTTGCCCGCCGCATTCCCGTCCGCCGACTCGGACAGCCGATCGACATTGCCCAGGCCGCCGCCTTTCTGCTCAGCGACCAGTCGAGCTACGTCAACGGCACCTCGCTCGTCCTCGACGGCGGCACGATGGCGCTGCCGCCGTGGTGAAGAGGCAAGCCCGGCAATCATGGAACGGGAAGGCCGGGAAGATCGGGAAGGGCCGGTCACCTCTGCTTCCCGCTCTCCCTGTTCAGGGACCCGGTTTGCCCGCGGCCGGCGGACGTTTTTGATCGAGCCTTGCTCAAGGCATTCAATCCTCGGGCTATTTACAGGAGGTCGCAGAGGACGCAGAGGGAAATTCTTCTGCACGGGCCTTTTCTCTGCGCGCTCTGCGACCTCCTGTAAGATCTGCCTGGTTTAATTCACTCGGGTTGTGGCTCAACCGCGCCAAGTAATCCGTGGTCAAAATCAGTTTCTGCGGTCACTCCTTTTCTATGCCAGCCCCGACTTTCGATCCGGATAAGTTCGAGAACGTCCACCAGCTCGGAGGCATCCGCACCGGCTCGCTCGATGCGCCCGGGGGCGGCGGCGTGCGGGTCGCGTTCGTCGACACGGGCGCCGGCCTCCGCTTCACCGTCGCGCTCGATCGCGGCGGTGACATCGTCGACGCGCATTACAACGCCTTCGGCCTCGCCTACCTTTCGCCCAACGGCCTGCGCCAGCCGGACCCCGCCTATCACGAGGCCAACGAATGGCTCCGCGGCTGGCCCGGCGGCCTGGTCACGACCTGCGGACCGGAATACGTCGGCGGTTCGCGGATGGAGAACGGCGCGAAAACCTCCCTGCACGGGCGCTACTCGAACACGCCGGCCGTGGTCGAAGTGCTGCGCAATCCCGACCCGCGTCGCGGCCGGCTCGAAATGGAAATTGGCCTCGTCGTGCGCGACACCCGCGTGTTTGGCCCGGTGTTTGAAATCCGCCGCACGCTGCGTTGCACCCTCGGCCGGCCGGAGATTTTGATCGAGGACGAGGTCACCAACTGCGGCGACACGCCGAGCGCGCACCACTGGCTCTACCACTGTAATCTCGGTTATCCGCTGCTCGATGAGGGGGCGCGCTTCATCTATCGCGGCCGCGCCCAATATTGGGTCGTCCCGCCACCGCCCGGCCAGGACATCGTGCAGCCGCTGGCCGCCCCTGCCATGAACGCCCTGAAGCGTGTGCCCGCCGCCCTCTCGGAACACGCCGGGGCTGGAGAACGCGGACTGATCGTGGAAACCGAGCCCGACAGCGACGGCCTCTGCCGGATCGGTGTCGTGAACGAACGGATACAGCTCGGCCTCGAGGTCAGCTATCGCCCGGAGCAGCTGCCGCGCATGGCGCACTGGCAGCACTACGGTCCGCGCGGCTCCTACGCGACCGCACTCGAACCGTTCTACGGTTCCCTGCTCGGGTCCGCGCGCGACCGGCATCCGCTCGTGCACGCCAAGCTGGAGCCCGGCGAAAGCCGCCGCTATCAGCTCGGTCTGCGTGTCCTGTCCACCTGGGCCGCGTGCGAGCGGCTCGTCGCGGTCG
>JBEIHL010000869.1:0-2167 GCA_040381375.1 Opitutaceae bacterium | reverse complement strand
TGGCGCTCGACGAGGCGATCGCCACGGTCAAGACGCTGCGGATCTCCAACATCGCGCTCTTCCGCGCGCACTGTAATTGGGAGGCCGCGACCGTCGACGAAGTGAAGGCCGTCAGCGCGAAACTCAAGGCCGCCGGGCTGACGCTCAGCGGCTCGGGCGTGGTGAACCTGCCCAACGACGAGGCGAAGTGCCGGAAAGCATTCGAGAACGTCAAGGCTGCGGGCATGCAGTCGATGGTGTGCAAGCCGGACCTCGACGCGCTGAAGCTCGTGGAGAAGCTCGCCATGGAATTCGACCAGAAGCTCGCGATCCACAACCACGGGCCCGAAGACAAGGTGTACCCGACCCCGGACGTGATCTGGAATGCGGTCAAGAATCTCGATGCCCGGGTCGGCCTCTGTATCGACGTCGGCCATACGCAGCGCTTCGGTGACGACGCCGCCACCGCCATCCGCAAGTACGCGGCCCGCGTTTATGACGTGCACATGAAGGACAGCGTGGCCGTGATCGGCGCGCAGCGCGACGTACCGGTCGAGGTCGGCGCGGGCCGGCTCGATATCCGCGGCATGCTCCGCGCCCTGCTAGATATCAAATACAACGGCGTCGTGGCGTTCGAGTACGAGAAGACCGGCGTCAACCCGGTCATCGGCCTCGCCGAATCGGTCGGCTTCGTGCGCGGGGCGCTCGCGGCGTTTGCGAAAGCGTGATTGGGACCAGACTTTTCTTACAGGAGAGCGCAGAGGACGCAGAGATTTGACCAGAGGGAGATGATCGAAGCGTCCTGATGGAATTCTCCGGTCTCTGCGCTGACCTCTGCGTTCTCCGCGTCCTCCTGTTAATCCGGCTCGTTTCCAGCCCCCACCCATTACCGCCATGAAACTCCCCTCCCTCGCCGCCGGTCTCGCCTTGTTGCTCTTGTTGGGCGCACTGCCACCGATCTTCGCGCAGCCCACCGCCAAGAAGGCCGCGCCGGTGAAGGGCGGCGTGACCGGCGGCCTGCCGCCCGATGCGAAGAAACTCAACCTCGGCGATGCGGCGCCGGACTTCGACCTGCTCGGCATCGACGGCAAGCGGCACCGGCTCGCCGATTACAAGGCGGCGAAGCTGCTGATGGTCGTGTTTCTTTCCAACCACTGCCCGTATTCGCATGCGTCGGAGACCCGGCTGATTCCGCTGGCGAAGGAGTTCAAGGGCAAGGGACTCGAGGTCGTTGCGATCAATCCGAACAGCCCGGACGGCATCCGCATCGATGAACTCGGCTACAGCAAGTACAACGACAGCTACGAGGAAATGAAGCTGTACGCCCGCGACATGGGTTTCCCGTTTCCGTATCTGTACGATGGAGACACGCAGGTGGCGGCGAAGGCCTACGGCTGCCTCGCGACGCCGCACGTCTTCATCTTCGACCAGGAACGGAAGCTGCGCTACGTCGGTCGCGTCGATGACTCGCGGTTCGAGGATCTGGCCACGGTCACGTCGCACGACGCGCGCAACGCGATCACCGACCTGCTCGCGGGCCGTCCCGTGGCCACGCCGACGACGATCGTGGTGGGCTGCTCGACGAAGTGGAACACCAAGCGCGACGACGTCGCGAAGGCCGACGCCAAGTGGAAGTCCGAACCGGTCGCGCTCGCTCCGATCGACGCCCCCGGTGTGGCCCGCCTCGCGCAGAACGACTCGAACCGGCTCCGGCTGGTCAACGTGTGGGCGACCTGGTGCGCCCCATGCGTGAAGGAGTTCCCCGACCTCGTCGCGATGGCGCGCCGCTTCAGCAATCGCGACTTCGAACTGGTGACGATCAGCATGGATCACCCGAAGATGGAGGCGGAGGTGAAGCGGTTCCTCGAGCGCCAGCATGTCGTGCCGTCGGCGCGGCTGAAGAAACTGCTCGAAGCCGAGGGCCGCCCGGCGCTCAACTTCCTCTACAACGGCGCCAGCAGTGATGCGATCGTCAAGGCGCTCGATCCCGAATGGCCCGGTCCGCTGCCGCACTCGGTGCTGATCGCGCCCGGCGGAAAGATCGTCTGGCGCCACAACGGCCCCATCGATCCCGAGGCGCTGAAGAACAAGATCCTCGAGGTGCTCGGGCCGTTCTATACGCCGCAGGAAAAGCGCTGAGGTTCTGCTGGGAGCGCGGACGTCCCCGTCCGCATCGTTAGAAAAGCGG
>JBEIHL010000868.1:0-2178 GCA_040381375.1 Opitutaceae bacterium | reverse complement strand
CTGCGGAGTCAGCGCCGACGACGCGATCCTCGCCGACCTCGCCGTGCTCTGCGGCGGCGATCTCCGGCGCGCCCTCAACGCGCTGGAGGTCATCGTGCTCGGCCTCGAGTCCCGCAAGACGCTGCAGCCTTCCGACCTCGCGCTCTTCGCCCGCGAACGGCGCATCCGCTACGATGCGGATGAGGACGAGCACTACGACACGATCTCCGCCTTCATCAAGAGCTGCCGCGGCGGCGATCCGGATGCCGCGATGTACTGGCTGGCGAAGATGCTCGCCGGCGGGGAAGACCCGCGCTTCATCGCGCGCCGCCTTGTGATCCTGGCGAGTGAGGATGTCGGACTGGCCGACCCACAGGCGCTGCCGCTGACGGTCGCGGCCCATCACGCCGTCGACTTCATCGGCCTGCCCGAGGCCGAGTACACCTTGGCGCATGCGACGCTGTACATTGCGACGGCGCCGAAGAGCAATTCCGCCACGCTGGCGCTGGCCGGGGCGCACCAAGCGCTGAAGAACGCCCCGGTGCAGACCATTCCGGCGGCGCTGCGCAGCAAGTCGGGCGAGGCGAACAAACGGCTGGGGCAGGGGCGCGACTATTCGTACTCCCACGATTTTCCCGAGAACATCAGCGGCCAGGATTTCCTCGAACGCCCGCTCACGCTCTACACGCCCAAGACCGCCGGCTGGGAGGCGAAGATCGCGGATCGCTTGGCGCGGTGGAAGACGTTGAAGGAAGAAATCCGGACGCGCGGCTACAGCGCGTCCAAAGCCGACTGATACGATGCCTTCGCCGTCTCCGGGCTCGTGGCGGTGCACTTCAGGTCGCGGACGAGGCCGTCCTTGAGGCCGTAGATCCAGCCGTGAACGGAGAGGTTTTGCCCGCGCAGCCAGGCGTCGCGGACGATGGTGGTCCGGCAGACGTTGCGGGTTTGTTCGATGACGTTGAGCTCGCAGAGCCGGTCGCAGCGGGCCGAGCCCTCGCTGGCGAGGCACTCCATCTTGCGCTCGTGCTTGTGCCGCACGTCCTGCACGTGTTGCAGCCAGTTGTCCGCCAGCCCGATCCGGTCCTTGTGCAGCGCGGCATTCACGCCGCTGCAGCCGTAGTGGCCGACCACGATGATGTGGTCGACCTTCAGCACCTCGACGGCGAATTCCATCACGGAGAGGCAGTTGAGATCGGTGTGGACGACGACGTTGGCGACGTTGCGGTGCACGAACATCTCACCGGGAAGCAGACCGACGATCTCGTTCGCCGGAACCCGGCTGTCGGCACAGCCGATCCAGAGGTAGCGCGGCGATTGCTGGCGCGAGAGCTTTAGGAAAAAATCGGGCTTCTGGCGCAGGATGTTTTCGGCCCAATTCCGGTTGTTGGCGAAAAGGTGGTCGAGATTCGGCATGTGGTGTCGTCTCCCGTAGGGCCGTCGAGCGCAGGCGTCAAAACCGAACGAAAACGCCGGACCGAGCTGCCGGCCGCTTGCCGCCCCTCCCGTGGTGGCCGTAGGGTACCGGGATGAGAACCCTCCTGCTCGCCTTGGTTTGCACGCTGGCGTTCACCGTTCCAACGCAGGCGCAAACGGCTCCGGCGGCCACGAAGGCCAAGGCGACAACGGGCGCCCCGGGCAAGACCCCGCCCGCTCCGCCGGCCAAGGCGGCACCCGAGCCGAAGATCGAGGGAATGGAAGTCTCGCGGGGCGAACTCGGTTACCTCGGCGTCCAGATGGTGGGCGCAACGTTCAAGATCAACTTCTACGACAAGAAGAAGGCACCGGTCGCGCCCGATGTGGTGCGGGCGCTGTTGCGGTGGGATCCGAAGAACAAGCCGGGCCAGGAACGCCTGGTGCTGAACGTCGGCGAGGACGGGAAGTCGCTGTCGGCAGGACGCGCGGTCCGGCCACCTTACAACTTCAAGCTGATCATTACGCTGTTGAAAAAGTCGGACACGGGCGAGGACAAGGCGGTCGAGACCCACGTGATCGACTTCAGGGCCTGAGTGTAGGAGCGGCTTTACGCCGCGACCGAACGATCTATCGCACGTCAGGTCGCGGCATCAAGCCGCTCCTGCCGTTTTCTTCGGTGCCCCGACCGGCCCGACCCACGGATTGACACCCGGCGCGGCGCGCGAGACGGTCCCCGTCCTTTCTCTGCATGAGCCCGTCCACCCAGCCGCCGGTTGACACCGG
>JBEIHL010000867.1:0-2179 GCA_040381375.1 Opitutaceae bacterium | reverse complement strand
CCGCGCTCCCAAGGGAGGGATTAGACGTTGTCGACCCGCGCGGGCGCTGGCTCAGTACAGCCGATCCCCGCCATGCGTCCGTTTGCCCCGACCGTCCGTCGCCTCGCCCTCGTGTCTGGACTGCTCCTGGCGTGCGCGGCGCCGACGCGCGGCGCCGCGAGCGAACCGTTGCCCGGCACCGCGCTCCTGACCGGCCACGATGACCTTTCCGAGCAGATGGCGGCGGGGATCGCGCGCTACTTCGAGCGCGAGGCCTTCCTCTCTCCGGAGGGACGGGCGGCGTTCTGGCGGCCTGATTTTTCCACGCCTGCGGCCTACACCGCTTCAATCGCTCCCAATCGCGAGCGGTTCACCCGGATCATCGGGGCGGTGGAGCCGCGTTCGCCGGTGCGCGACCTGGAGTACGTGGGCGGCACCGCCGCGCCGGCGCAGGTCGCCGATGCCGGCTCGTTCACCGTTCACGTCGTGCGCTGGCCGCTCTTCGACGGCGTGCACGGCGAGGGACTGCTCCTGCAGCCCAAGGGCCGGATCGTGGCGCGGGTGGTCGCCATTCCTGATGCGGACCAGTCGCCCGAATCGATCGCGGGACTCGCCCCGGTGGCGGCCGGGCTGCAGCCGTATGCGCGCCGGCTGGCCGAAAACGGCTGCCAGGTGATCGTGCCGGTGCTGATCGACCGTGCGGCCACGCATTCCGGCAACGCGCGGCTCAAGCGCCACACGAACCAGCCGCATCGCGAATGGCTTTACCGGCAGGCCTTCACGTTTGGCCGGCACCTGATCGGACTCGAGGTGCAGAAGATTTCCGCGGCCGTCGACTGGCTGGCCGCGCAGAACGAGAGCGCCCCGGCGCCCCTGCCGATCGGCGTCGCGGGCTGGGGCGAGGGCGGGCTGCTGGCCTTGTACAGTGCTGCGGCGGATACACGCATCGGCGTCACGCTCGTCAGCGGCTATTTCGACCGCCGGGAGCGCATCTGGACGGAGCCGATTTACCGCAACCTGCACGGACTGCTGCGCGAGTTTGGCGACGCGGAGATTGCGCGCTTGGTCGTGCCGCGGACGTTGCTCATCGAGCATGCCCGCGCCCCGCAGGTGGACGGCCCGCCGCCGGCCCTGGACCGCGTGCCGGCCCGGCTGGGCGCATCGGCCGCACCCGGACGGATCGTGACCCCGGTGTTTGCCGATGTCGCCGACGAATACGTCCGCGCCCAGCAGCTCGCCGGACCGCTCCGCCCGGCGCTGCAGTTTCACTATCGCGATCACGACAAGCGCAGCGGGGCGGAGAGCGACCGCACCATCGGCCCGCTTGCGGACGGGACGCTGCTGGCGTTTCTCCAGGGCCTGGTGCCCGGGGTGAAAACCCTCGCGCCGGCGGGCCAGGCGACGCAATCGGAGCGCGATCCGACGCTGCTGGCAGCGCGCCAGCAGCGTCAGGTGGCCGAACTCGAGCGCCACCTGCAGGGTCTGATTGCCCGCTCGCGCGTGGTGCGGGATGAGTTCCTCTGGAACCCGACGCGCATCTCCACCCCGGAGGCCTGGCGGCAGGCGATGGCGCCCTTTCGTGAGACCTTCTGGAACGACCTCAACGGCCGGCTGCCCAGCGGTACCGCGGCGCTGAACCCCCGCTCGCGTCAGATCCTGGATAAACCCACCTGGCGTGGCTATGAAGTGACGCTCGATCTCGGCCAGCCGGGACTCTTCGTTTGGGGCTACCTGCTCCTGCCGAAAGACCTCAAGCCGGGCGAGCGCCGGCCAGTGATCGTGGCGCAGCACGGCGGCGGCGGCCTGCCGTCGACCGTGATCGACGAGAATCCCGCGACGAGCCGGACCTACCAGGCGTTCGCGGCGCGGCTGGCGGAACGTGGATTCGTGGTCTTTGCGCCGCATTTCCCGTGGCGAACATCGGACCGGTTCTTCCGCGTGACCGAGCGAAAGGCGAACGCGGTTGGGATGAGCAATTTCGCGGTCATATTCGAGCAGCACCGACGATTGCTCGACTGGCTGACGGCGCAACCGTGGGTCGACCCGCGGCGCATGGGTTTCTACGGCCTGTCGTGGGGAGGAAAGGTCGCGATGCGCGTGCCCGCCGTCGAAGAGCGGTACGCGTTGAGCATCTGCTCGGGCGACTTCAATGAGTGGATTTGGAAGAGCGCCACGACGGAGTGGGGCAACAGCTACATGT
>JBEIHL010000866.1:0-2187 GCA_040381375.1 Opitutaceae bacterium | reverse complement strand
CGAGATGCGCGGGTACATGCCCGACCTTGATGGCAACGGCGAGGATCTGCCGACCGGTCGCGTGGTGGTGCTCACCGACCGCGATGGCGATGGTCGTTTCGAGGACTCGAAAATTTTCATCGACGAAATGGTCATGCCGCGGGCGATCGCGCTGGTCGCTGACGGCGTGCTGGTGGGCGCGCCGCCGGAGCTGGCGTTCTGGCGGGATACGGATGGGGACGGCAAGGCCGACAAGAAGGAGATCGTCGCCACCGATTATGGCGTGCGCGTCGATCCGAAGCGCCCACACCTCGCCAATCCCGAGCGCGCGCCCAACAGCCTCACATGGGCCTACGATAACTGGATCTACAGCACGGCCTACACTCGGAAATTCCGCTACGTTAACGGCACCTGGGAAACGGGCACGACCATGTTCCGTGGGCAGTGGGGCCTCACGCAGGATGACTACGGTCACCTCTACCACGGGTCCAACAGCGATCACCTGCGGGTGGATGTGATCTTCTCGGACTATCTCCAGCGCAATCCGAACTATCAGCGTCTCGCCGGGACAAACGTGAACGCGGCGGAGAACCAGTTCGTCTGGCCGATCCGCGTCAACCCCGGCATCAACCGCGGCTACCGTCCCGAGATGCTGCGGAATGGCCGGCTGAAGGAGTTCACCGCCGCCGGCGGCCAGTGGATCTATCGCGGCGACCTGATGCCGGAGATGTACGGGAATCATTTCGTCGCCGAGCCCTCGGCGAATTTTGTCCGGCGGTCCGTGCTGACTTACGAGAACGGCACGGTTCAGGGCCGCAACGCCTACGATCAGCAGGAGTTCCTGGCGTCGACCGACGAACGTTTCCGGCCGGTGAATTTTTCGACCGGCCCTGATGGCGCGCTCTACGTCGTCGACCTCTACCGCGGCGTGCTGCAGCACCGCATTTCGTTGACGTCCTACCTGCGCAAGCAGAGCGAGGACCGGAAGCTCGACGAGGGCCTGCACCTCGGCCGCATTTACCGCATTGTGCCCGCGGATCGTCCGGCTCCCCGGGCGAACCAGCTCGCGGCCCTCACGCCGGCCCAGTGGGTCGGAAAACTCGAACATGCGAATGCGTTCTGGCGCGAGACGGCGCAGCGCAAGCTCGTGGAACAGCCTGAGGCGTCGCTGTCGCCCGCGATTCGAAATGTGGCGCTGAAGAGCGCGCTGCCGGCCGGCCGGGTGCAGGCGCTCTGGACCCTGGATGGCATGGGCGCGCTCGATCGCGCGGCGGTGGTCGCGGCGTTGGAGAATGCCGATCCCGTCGTGCGGGTGTCAGGTATCCGGCTCAGCGAACGCTTCCTCTCCGGCGCGACTCGCGATGAGTTCGTCAAGCGGCTGCTCGACCTGGCGACGTCGCCGACGGCTCGCGTGCAATTGCAGGCCGTGCTGGCGTTGGGCCAGGTCAAGGATCCGACGATCGATCGCGAACTCGCGACGATTGCCCGGATGAATCCCATGAATCCTTTCTTGTGGGATGCCTTCTTCAGCGGTCTCTCCGGGCGTGAACTTGCCCTGATCGAAGCGCTGGCCGTTGAGCGCGGCTGGAGTGCGGACGACGAGGAAGCCAACAAGATCTTCGCGGGATTGTCGCGCGGCGTGTTTGGGACCCGCGACGCGGCGTCGGTCGGCCGGGTGCTCGCGCTCGCTGGCACGACGGTGGCGGCCGGCGGTGGTAAGCGCGCGGCCGCGTTGCTGGATGGCCTGACGCCGACGGTGGGTGCTTCCCGCCGTCCCCTGCAGTTGGCGCAGGCTCCCGAGGGATGGGGCGCGTTGGAAAAGAGTCCGACCGCCAAGGCCCGGCTCGCGCGCCTGACGGACGTCGTGGTGTGGCCCGGCAAGCCGGGCGTGACCGCCACGGCGAACGTGACGCCGTTGACCAAGGAGCAGCAGGCGCGGTTCGACGCCGGCAAGACGCTTTTCACGGGGGTGTGCGCGGCGTGCCACCAGTTGAATGGTCGCGGGCTCGACGGGCTCGCCCCGCCGTTGCTCGACTCCGAGTGGATCCTGGGTTCGCACGAGCGGCCCGTCCGCATCGTGCTGCACGGCGTGCGCGGTCCGATCACGGTGCTGGGGCGCGTGCACACCGGCGACATGCCCGGCTTCGGCGGCGCGCTCGACGACCTGCAGATTTCTTCGATCCTCACTTATCTCCGGCGGGAGTGGGG
>JBEIHL010000865.1:0-2189 GCA_040381375.1 Opitutaceae bacterium | reverse complement strand
GTCCTCGGCTGCTCGAGCGGCTGCTCGCGTCCAAGAATCCCCACTACCGCGCCGCGGCCGTGCAGCAGGTGCGGCTGCAGTTCGCGCAGTTGCCGACGGCCAAGGCGATGCTCACGACCGCCGCGCAGGACGGGCACCCGCGGGTGCAGATGGCCGCGATCAACGCCGTTTCCCATCTCCGCCCGGTGCAGCCCGACGTGGAATCCGTTTTGAGCGGATTGCACGCGCACGGCGGTCCGGTCGCGGATATGCGCGCCACGCTGGCCGCGGGCACCGCCCCGGGACGTCGGCGGTCGATTCCGGTGCTGGATATCGCCCCGGAGACCAAGGTCGAGCAATGGCTCACCGACGACTCTCCGCCGGCGGAGCCGCGCCCCGCCGCGGCCAAGACCGCCGCGCTGCAGCCGGTAAACAAGACCTACACGACCTACATCGACGCGAAGTCCGCCCAGTCCGCGCTGCTCAGCGTGCGGCATGGTTTCATGGACGTGTCGGTCAACGGCGTGCAGATCTTTTCCGTCGATCATCAATACAGCCTCGAGCACCAGCTCGTGCTCGACCTCCAGCCCGGCATCAACTCCGTCGAAATCGCCTACCGCCGGATCCGGACGGCGCCGCCCGTTTTCATCTACGATTCGCTGGGGCAGCCGCTCGCCGACGCCCGGGTGCCCCAGAGCACCGAGGAATTGAATCGCTTGGCCGCGGCGTGGACGCAGGCGCACGCGGCGGACCAGGATGCGCTTCGGGTCCAGGCCGTGCCGCACCAGATGCAGTTTTCGCCGGTCGAGCTGCGGGTGAAGGCGGGCCAGCCGGTTCGGATCATCTTCGAGAATCCCGACCTGATGCAGCATAACCTTCTGATCCTCGCCCCGGGCACGATCGAGGAGGTCGGTGAACTCGCCGACCAGATGGCGACGGCGCCGGACGGCATGGCGAAGCAATACATCCCGGCCTCGCGCAGCGTGCTGCACGCGACGCCGCTCGTGGACCCCAAGGCGCGATTCGAGCTGCGCTTCACCGCCCCCGCCCAGCCGGGACGCTACCCGTACGTGTGCACCTTCCCCGGCCACTGGCGCATGATGCGCGGCGTCCTGATCGTGGAGTAAGCGCCCGGCCGCCGCTTCGCGTCACCACCTTTCCGATACGTTTCCCGTTTACCGCTTAGAGAACCAGTTCCCCACCAAACCATGCCAACATCATACCGCTCGTCGCCTGCCTCCGGCCCACGCCGGAGTCGCAGGACGCATTCCGGCTCCGCCGCGAATCCAGTTGTCCCGGCCCTCGTCCGTTCCTTCCTGCCTGCTGTCACCGCGTTCGCGTTGGCCGCTGCACCTTGTTTCGGAGCCCAGGCCGCCGCCCCGGCGGGCGAGGCGGCGAAGGAAGACGCCATCAAGCTCTCGGTCTTCGAAGTCGTGGGGGATGCCGACGTCGGCTACCGCGCGACCCAGACGCTGTCCGGCTCGCGCACCGCGCAGCTTCTGCGCGACATGCCGAGCTCCATCTCGGTGCTGAATCGCGCGCTGATGGAGGACCTGATCGTCACCGACATCGCCGAGCTTTCGATGTTCAACATCTCCGGCGAAGTGGGCACCAACAACGAGTCGCCGATCAGCTCGGGCAACGGTGGCACGGTCTCGCGCGGCACCAACAGCACCAACCTGCGTGATGGCGTCGTGTTCTTCGTCAGTCTCGACAGCCACAACATCGACCGCGTCGAGCTCCTGCGCGGCCCCAACGGCTTCCTCTACACCGGCGGCGGCGCCGGCGGCATCTCGAACCAGGTCACGAAGCAGGCGACGCGCAGACCGACGCAGACTCTCGCGCTGATCGGCGGCTCGAAGAATCTCTATCGCACCGAGTTCGACATCAACCGGCCCCTTTCCGACAAACTCGCGTTCCGCGCTTCACTGGCCTACCAGCGCGGCGGCGGTTACCAGAACCACACCGGGCGGCGGTTTCGCGGCCTGTATGCGACGGTCAACTACCGGCCGTTCGAGAACACGAACATCAATGTAAGCACGGATTTCGGCGAGAACGTCGCGATTATGGCGCCCAACATGCTCTCGGATCAGTTTAGCACCACGGACCGGCTGGGCACGACGGTGGCGCACACGGCCGTGATCGGCGGCTTCACCTACGTCCCTGCCCGCGGGCTGTCGTATGACACCTTCACGAGTGCGACCCGGCGG
>JBEIHL010000864.1:0-2205 GCA_040381375.1 Opitutaceae bacterium | reverse complement strand
TCCGTCGTCCTGGTGACGGCCGACCACCGGGGCGGCGGAGCCGTCGCCGCGCTGGATGCCCGCACGGGGGAAATCAAGTGGCAGCACGAACGCCCCAAAATCGCCAACTACGCTTCGCCCGCGGTGATCAAGGCCGCCGGCAAGACCCAGGTCGTGGTCGCCGGCTGCAATCTCATCTCCAGCTACGATCCCGATTCCGGAAAAAAGCTCTGGGAAATCGAAGGCTCGACCGAGGAGACCGTCGTGACCGCGGTGACGGACGGCAGCCGGATCTTCGTTGGCGGTGGGTACCCCAAGAATCACACGGTCGCGATCGAGGCGGATGGCTCCGGCCGGATTGCATGGCAGAACGGCAACCGGCAGTACGTGCCATCGATGCTGGTGCGCGACGGGCACCTCTATGCGGTGCTCGATGCCGGACAAGCCGTGTGCATGAAATCCGACACCGGCGAGGAAGTCTGGCGCGAGAAGATCGACCGGGACTTTTACGGCTCTCCGGTGATGCTCGGAAACCGAATCTACATCACCAGCATGGGCGGCGTGACTTCCGTTTTCGAAGCCACGCCCCAGGGCGGCAAGCTGCTCGCGCAAAACCGCCTCGGCGACGAGTCCTTCTCCACGCCTTCGATCTGCGGCAACCGGATCTACCTGCGCAGCGCGAAGAAGGGCGAACCCCGGCAGGAGTTCCTGTGGTGCATCGGGGAGTGAGGTCTCGCTGGAATATTCAAGCCGGTCCCGCTGCGCTCCCCAAGATGACTGCACGATTCCGCCTCTTTCCCTCCGGGCTGGGTTTCGCCGCCCTGATGCTGGCCGACGCCGGCCTCGTTCCCGCCTTCGCCGCCGACCCTCGCGCGGTGAAAGGCACCGCGGCGCTCATCGCCTCCCCAGAACGTGGCTGGCCACAATTCCGCGGTCCGCGTCGCGATGGCGTCAGCGACGAGCGCGGCCTCCTGCAGGCCTGGCCCGAAGGCGGTCCGGTCAAGCAGTGGACCGCCAAGGGTGCCGGCCGCGGGTATTCCTCCCCGATCATCGGCGGCGGACGTCTCTATGTCACGGGCGACTTCGGCGAAGATCTCTACATCCTCGCGTACGACCTCGAGGGCCAGCCGCTCTGGCGGACGAAAAACGGCTCCGCCTGGCTGAACCAATACCAGGGCGCGCGCTCGTCCGTGACCTACAGCGCCGGCAAGCTGTATCATCAAAACGCGCACGGCCGTATCGTTTGTCTGGATGCGGCCGACGGACGCGAACTCTGGGCCTTCAACACCCTGGAGCGCTTTCGCGGCGAGAACATCACCTGGGGACTGAGTGAGTGCCTGCTCGTCGATGAGCGCGCGGTTTATGCGGCCGCGGGCGGACCCGATGCGCTGCTCGTGGCACTGGACAAGCGGAGCGGAGAAATTCTCTGGCGCAGCGAACCCTTGCTCGTGGCGGATAAGGACGGCGCCCCCGAAACCCCGGGCTACGCGGCGCCGATCCTGGTGAACTTCGCCGGCCGGCGCGTGCTGATCGGTGCCTCCTCGCGCCATCTCTATTGCGCGGACGCCGACACCGGGCGACTCCAGTGGACGCAACCGCGGCCGACTTCCTACTCGGTTCTCGCGATGTCGCCGGTGCTCATCGGCGCCGCCGTGTTCATGACCGCTCCCTTCGGACCACCCGGAGCGCTTTACCGACTCGTAGCGCCCGCGGGACCGAACGGCAAAGTCGGCGTCGAGCAAGTCTGGACGACCAAGCTCGACACCGCGCAGGGCGGCGTGGTGCATGCCGACGGCCGGCTCTATGGCTCCTACTATCCCCGCAACGGCGGCTGGGCGGCTCTCGACGCGACCAACGGCGAGGTGCTCTACGATTCACCCGCCACGGTCAAGGGCGCGGCGATCCATGCCGACCGCCGACTCTACGCGCTGTGCGAAGACGGCTGGATGTTGCTGCTCGAACCGACGGCGGCGAAGTTCGAGGAGCGGGGCCGGTTCCGGCTCGCGAACGTCCGGGATCGCAACGCCTGGGCGCATCCGGTGATCTTCGAGGGCCGGATGTACCTGCGTTATCAGGACGAGCTTTTCTGTTTCGACGTCCGGGCCAACCCGCCCGCGCGCACCGCGAGCAATCCCTGAAAGCCGCCCACCGAAGTTGCGCGACCTGGGAGCGCCGGGCTCCAGCCCGGCCATGTTTGCCGATAGAAGCCCGGGGGGAGCCCCGCGC
>JBEIHL010000863.1:0-2212 GCA_040381375.1 Opitutaceae bacterium | reverse complement strand
CACGCGACTCCCCGGCGGGCACATATCGCCACGCCGTCTGCGTCCAGTCGGCCGGTGGAAGACTCAGTTTCGCCGCCACGGGTCCGTCACCGCGACCGTCCACGCCATGACAGGGCGCGCACAACGCAAGGAAACGTTGCCGCATCTCCGCGGGCGGCGGCACGCGGCCGGCCGACGGCGTCCACCGCGCGATCTGCGCCTGTCGCTCCGCCTGCGTGTCCGCCCCGAGCGAAGTCAGGTAGGCGACCAACGCCTCGCCCCGCCCGTCTCCCGGCGCGAACAGGTGCGCATAACGCGGCATCCGCGAGCCCGGTGAGATCGTCCGCGGCTCCATCAGGTGCAGCCGATTCCACTCCGGTGTCCGACGGTTGCCCACGTTGGCGAGGTCCGGGCCCTGCCGCCGGTTGCCCAGCAACGGCGGCGCCGCCCGCAACGTCTCCGCCAGGGGAACCGCCGGCCCCCAACGCTCCACGTCGAGTGGGACCTTCGGCCGCACGAACTGGGAATGGCAGTGCACGCAGCCTTCCGCGATGTACACCTCGCGGCCCCGCGCCGACTCGAAAGCTTCAGCGCCGGCCGCGCGTCCCGCCGGCAACGCCCCCGCCATCGCCACCACCGCCACGGCGGTCCGCGCCGCCCGCGCCCGCCCGACCAGCACCGACGCGACGGCGACCCCGGCCACGACCACAAACGCCACCGGTATGCCCTGAAGGTCCTGCGCCATCCCGATGCCGAGCGCCGACCCGATCCAACCCGCAACGGCAAACACCAGCGCCGCCACCCCGGGCCGGCCGCTGCGCGCCGGGTAGTCGACCAGCACCGTCGAGTAGAGCGACACGCCCGCCGTATACCACCAAGCCGCCGGTATCGCCGCCGGCAGTACGCCGTTGAGGACGAGGCACGCCGCGGCGAGCGCCAGGGCCGCCACTCCCGCCACCCGGCCGTGACCCGCGCGATCGAGCAACGCCCCGGCCGCCAGAGCCGCTCCGAGATGCACGAGCGCGTTCGCCACCAATGCCGACGTCCCACCCCAGGTCGCGGCACGGAGATCCGGTGTGTGCTGCACGATGTAGAATGCGGCCGAGTCCATCCAGACGAGAGCCAGCAGCAGCACGACCCAGCGCGCCACCCCGGCCCGCGCATAGTCGCCCGACGTTTCGCGTTGAACCGGCCGCGCAGCCATGGCCCGCGGCAACCACGACGCCAACAGCACTACGACCGCCGCCGCGAGGGTCTGGGCCCGGGGCGAGGCCTGAAAAAGCACGGGCACATTGCAGAGGGCGTAGGCGAGTCCCGTCCCTGCGCCCACGCCCAGTCCGAGCCGCCGCGTCGACATCGCGCCGCGCAGGCTCGCGGTCACGGTCACGGTCAACGCCCCGAGCGCTAGCCCGACCAACCCGGCCGCCACGGCGATCGCTGCCCACGTCGCCGCCCCCAACGCCAGCGCGGCGGCGACGGCGCAGGCGCGAAACGTCCACGCGAGCATCACCGACTGCCGGTCCGCCGTGAAGCACCGCGCCGCCAGCACCGCGCCCGCAATCCCACCGGCACCCAGCCCGGCCATCACGAACCGCAGCCGTTCCGGCGCGATCGCGCGCACGAGTTCGAGCAACGCGAACTCCGCAAAAATCAGGAAGTACACGTACGTCGCGGCGATCGCGGCGACGGCGGCAAACCAGGATCCACGGCCACCCGGAAGGCGTTTCGCTTCACGCATCGAGGTTGCCCTTTCGCCTCAGCAGCCACGCCTGCACGACCGCGCAACCGAGGTCGGTGGCGGACACCATCAACCAACCACGATCGAACATCCCGACCGCCACGGCGACCCCGGTGAACGTTCCGACGCTCGCTCGCACAAGGAGTGTAAATCCCAGCACGGCCCGCAGCGTCGCCGGAGTCCCGCGCAACGCCGAGAGGTAACTCGCACCGACCGCCCCGACAAAAACCCCGACCAGCCGCACCAACGCGAGCGCCTCGCCGCCCGGCACGTTCGCGCCCATCAGACCGAGGGTCAGCGCCGGTGCCGCCACCAACGCGAGTCCGGTCGCAAAATCCATCGCCCCGACCAAGCCGGCATAGAGGCGAATCCAGGAGGCGGAAGGCGATGTCATCATGCTCGGAAAAGCCAGGCCACGATCCACTCACAGGAGCGCGCAGAGAACGCAGAGGAAATCGTCTTCCTCCAGGCCGACCTCTGCGCCCTCCGCGCCCT
>JBEIHL010000862.1:0-2217 GCA_040381375.1 Opitutaceae bacterium | reverse complement strand
GGCGTCCTCGTCCTCGAAGGCCTGGAAATTGAGCGTCGTGAGCCGGTGGTCGGTCCGGTCGGTGAGCATCGGCCCGCTGGTCTGCGTCATCCTGGGATTCAGCGGATCGATGCGCTCAAAGCGGAAGCCGACGCCCAACACCTGGACCGTCGGGATCACCCGGTCCTCGGTGCCGGACGAGCGGGAGACGTTGGCGCCGTAATCGAGGAATCCCCGCGCAAATCGTTTCTCGCCGCCGAACACGAAGTTCAGCGTTTCCGTGGCCCGGGTGCGGTGATTCTGCGCGAGGCTGACGGTCGAGTTGATGGTCTCGGTCACGGTGTCCGTGAAGCCCGGCCGGACCTGCGCCAACGTCGGGGTCATCGTGATGTGACGGCGGTCCAGGCGGTCGTTGTAATCTGAATACATCGTGTTGAGGAACACCCGGTGCGTCTGGCTCAGCTTGAAGTCGACGCGGGCGCCGATCCCGACGCGCTCGTGCTCGAGAAAGTCCTCACCGAGATTGCTCATCCAGAAGTAGGCCGGCACGTTGGCGGCAGTGGCCTGCCAGTTCTGGTAGACGGAGTCGCGCGGCTTGTTGGTCTTGTTATAGCTTGCCGTGAAAAGAACGCCCGCCTTCTGGTCCGCGCCGTAGGTGTCGGAGTAGGTCACGGAACCGATCGGCAGGAAGGTGTCGCGGTCGAGGTTCCACGAGGTGCCGCCCATGTAGGAGATGAAGCGTCCCTTGCGATCCAGCGGCGACTTGGTGCGGAGGTTGACCGCGCCGCCGATGGAGTCGCCATCCATGTCGGGGGTGAGCGCCTTCGTCACCTCGATCCGCTCGACGAAGTCGGCCGGGATGCGATCGACGGCGAAGCCGCGGTCGAGCACGCCGGTGTTGCCGCTGGCGCTACGGGTGCCGTCGACGGTGACGGCGTTCATGTCGGCTCCGATGCCGCGGATCGACACGGACGCGACCTCGCCCTCCAGAATCTCTTCGGCCACTCCGGGCAGGCGCATGAGCAGGTTGCCGATGTTCTGGTCGGCGATGTTACCGAAGGCGTCGGCCGAGATCACGTTCTTCACGTTGGCCGCGTTGCGCTGCTGGGTGACCGCGAGCGCGTTGCCCTCGCGCTCACCGGCCACGGTGAACTTCTCCATCGCATAGATCTGCGCGGTCAGCGCGATTTCACGAGTGAGGGTCTGACCCGGCGCCAGCGCGAGCGGGACGTTCTGGGAGTCAAGGCCGGTGTACGACACCGAGAGCCGGATGTCGCCGGCCGGCAGGGACGGAAAATAGAAGCTGCCGTCCCGCCCCGAGAGCGTGCTCTGGCCGCCCGGTTCGACCGTCACCACAGCGCCTTCGAGGTAGGCGCCCGTGGCGGCGTGCTGCACCCGGCCGGACACGCTGGCAGAGGCCGACGCGGCGCGCGCAGTTTCCGCGGCCGAAACGGTGAACGACGTCAGCGGCGCCAGGATGAGAGCGAGGCCGAGCAGCCGGTGGAGGCGATGAGCGGTCATGGGAAACGGGAGTGGAGGAGGCGGGCCGATCGACGAGCAGATGTCGGGCCGACAACCGGGGATCGTTGGCGGGGGACCGAGGGGAATGCGGAACCAACCAAAGTTTTCGCGCGCGGCGTTGTCGAGCGGTGAAATCAGACGCGACGAAAGAGTAACCCAACGGTCCGCCTACAGCCCCGCGCGAGGCCATTCGGGTTGACTGTCGCGGGCGCGTTCGGACCAATTCGAACGGCAGTTCGGCTTATTCGGTTCTTATCCCTCCTCCCCATGCGTCGACTCCTGTTCAGCCTGCTTGTCATAGGCCTCGTCAGCTCCCTCGCCCGCGCGGCATCCGCGTCCGGCGCCCGCCCGCCGAACCTCATCTTCATCCTGGCCGACGACCTGGGAGTCGGCCACCTCGGCTGCTACGGCCAGGACAAGATCAAGACCCCGCACGTGGACCGGCTCGCGGCCGAGGGCATGCGGTTCACGCAGTTCTACGCCGGCGCCAACGTGTGCGCGCCCGCCCGCAGCACGCTGATGACCGGTCTGCACACGGGCCACACGCCGGTGCGCAACAACGGCCTCAACCGGCACCTTTACGACGAGGACGTGACGGTCGCCGAGGTGCTGAAGCGCAGCGGCTACGCCACCGGCGGTTTCGGCACATGGGGCCTTGGCCGCGAGGACACCCCGGGCGTGGCGGTGAAGCCGGGCTTCGACACGTGGTTCGGCCAG
>JBEIHL010000861.1:0-2226 GCA_040381375.1 Opitutaceae bacterium | reverse complement strand
ATTCCTCGCCCTTTCGCCACTCGTGTATTGCTACACGCGTTCGACTTGCATGTTTTAGCCATGCCGCCAGCGTTCAATCTGAGCCAGGATCAAACTCTTCAATAAGTTGTTAGCAGCTTGCGCTGCGTACCGTTGAAGGTTTGCCCAGCCGAAACCGCCGATCATTGAGATCGGACGGCCGGTCATTCTCTCGGTTCCATTCACTTGCGTGCCGAGAGTGGTGGACGGCAAATCCACCATATCTTTGATGAACATCACTACCAGCCGGGTCTTGCGACTCGGACTGACAGCGACCACTGGAATTGATCATTGTCTTTGGCATCACGGAGGATGTTCATCTGCTGCCGCTGTGGCGGCAGCGATTTGCGCTTGGCCTGTCCGGCCGTGCCGGTCAAGCTGCGCGAAACATCCTCGCGGCGTTCCAACTGCTGACTTGTCAAAGAAAGCGCGGCGAACCGCGTTCCACAGCCAAAACCGCTGTGGGTCGAGGAGTGTAGCGAAACCACGAGGGCTGTCAACCCTCTTGAACGCTTTCCAATCGGCAATCGGCAAAGGTTTTCAGGCGCGTTCCGCCACGCGCCCGAGAACCGAGTTTCGGAACGGGAAAGCCGTCCGAGAACGGACCTTAGCACGTTCTGATTGGTCCGTAAACACGGATTCGCCCGAGAACTGCGCGATTTTCCGCGGCTCCGCTGATCAATTCAAGGACTTATCCACAATCTTCCCGAACGAGGCGCGGGGCGACGGGCTGAGCAGGCCCCCTCCTCGCGCAACGCTCAGGCGCGCTGGGGGGCACCGAACGCGGCTCCGCGCCGGTTCGGCGGGTCGGTCGCCGCGCAGCACGCCGCGATGACTCGGCGTGCGCCTGCCCTCTTCAGAACCGCAGCGGCTTCCCGCAGGGTGCTGCCGGTCGTTCGCACGTCATCGATGAGGAGCACGCACCTGCCCGCGACGGCTGCGGAATCGCGGCGGAGCGCCGACAGCCGGAATCGCTCGGATCGTCCGGCGCGGTGGCTTCGGTCGGATCCCGTCTGCCTCTGGGCGAGCGAGGTTCGCAGGAGCGGCGCGACCGGGGTGCCGAGCACCCGCGCCGCCGCCTCGGCAAGGCACGCGCCGTGATCGATGCCGCGCAGCATGCGGCGGAGCCAGTGCGTGGGGATGAACGCGACGAGATCGGGTGTTTCGACTCGCTCGGCCGCGACCGCGTCCTGCACCTGCCTGCCAAGTTCCTCGCCGAGGACCTCGGCCATTCCCCGCCACGCCCGCGTCTTGACAGCGGGCACCCACTGCGAGAGCGGCGGAGCGTAGCGGCCGAGCCTCACGAGCCCGTCGTAGCCGAGCGGCCGGCCGCGGCACTCGGCGCACCCGCGCCGGACGTCCTCGAACGTCGCGCGCGTCACGCCGCAGCGCGGACACGCCGCGTCGAGCGACTCGCGCGACCAGCCGGCTTGCAGGACCAGCGTCCGTGCCTCGGGCATCCGGCTCCCGAAGAGCGACTGCTCGAGCCCACGCAGCATCCTCGCGCGCCTTGCGGCCCGCTCCGACCGCCGCGCCTCGCGATGGCCGCTGCGGGCCGCCGCCATTGCGCGGGCGAGCGCGCGTGCCGAACCCCGACGTTCCCCTTCGTCGTCCGTCGATTTCCCCATGTTGCACTCCCTTCGCGCGCGAACCTACCTCGCCGCGCGAGGCGCCCTGCGGGATTCGGACGACTTTCAGGCAAAAAGAAACGCAGGGCGCGCCGTGTGCCGGTTCGCGCCCTGCGGGAGATTCACGCGGTGATCCGCGTCACTTCGCGGACATCATCTTGCGAAGCACGGTGTTGAGGATGCCGCCGTTGCGGTAGTACTCGACCTCGACCGGCGTGTCGACGCGGCAGAGGGTCTCGAACTCGACCTTGCTGCCGTCGGCGCGGGTCGCGACGACCTTGATGGTCTGGCGCGGCTTGAGGTCGGTCGGGATGTGGACATCGAAGGTCTCGTCGCCCTTCAGGCCCAGGGAATTGCGGTCCTGGCCCGCGAGGAAGGTGAGCGGCATCACGCCCATGCCGACGAGGTTCGAGCGGTGGATGCGCTCGAAGCTCTCGGCGATGACGACCTTCACGCCGAGGAGGAAGGTGCCCTTCGCGGCCCAGTCGCGCGACGAACCCATGCCGTAGTCCTTGCCGGCGAGGACGACGAGCGGGATGTTCTTCGCCTTGTAGTTGACGCTCGCGTCGTAGATCGCCTT
>JBEIHL010000860.1:0-2226 GCA_040381375.1 Opitutaceae bacterium | reverse complement strand
GCGGAGCTGCTCGCGGACGCGCGCACGGTGCGGCTGACGATCCCGTCGTTGGGGCCGACTCAGGTGATCGAGATCGTGTGCCGCCTTCAGGATGGCGGCGGTGCCGACGTGGAGCGTGTGATCACCGGCACGATCCATCGCGTGCCGGGGGGCTGATACCAAACACCCTTACGATTTATACTCTACAGTCCCCTGAATTTCTTAACCACAGATTTCACGGATAACACAGATGTCCGGGAGGTCTGTCCATCTGTGCCCATCCGTGTGATCTGAGGTCAAAGTTCAGATGCTTGGGGAGATTGGTAGGAGTTGGCTCCGAAGCCGGGCGATCGTGGTCATTTCGCGGGCCGGAACTGCCGGTCGGCAAAATCCATGAACTGCACCCAGTCGTAGAGCGTGATGTCGTGATTGCCGGCGCGGACGTGATACGCGAGGCCATCGCCGTGCACGGGGTGATCGACGGCTGGCATGGCCGCGACGCCGAGACCCCGGCGCCCGAGCAGCCGGAAGACCGGATCGGCGTGCTTCAGGCTCAGAAATTCCCCCGTGGGATCCGCGCCGCGGTCCTGGGCTGAACTGGCGACGTAGAGCGGTCGCGGGGCGATGAGGGCGAGCAGCTGATGCTGGTCGACCGGGAGAGCGGACTCATTGTCGTTATATTTGCGGTAGTTGAGCGAGTACCACGGCGTGCTGTGACGGGTGTTCGACAGTGCGCCGGTCTCGCCGAAGATCCGCTTCGCCCGGGCGGCGCCGCCCGCGCCGGAGTTGTTGGAAATCACCAGGGCGAACCGCTCGTCCTGCGCGCCGGCCCAGAGCGCGGCCTTGCCGAGCCGGGAGTGGCCGTGCACGGCGACGCGGCGGGCGTCCAGCTCCGGGTCGCGCTCGAGGCAGTCGAGCGCCCGGCTGAGACCCCAGGCCCAGATGCCGATCGAGCCCCAGGCGTCGGGGGCGCGCCGGTTGACGCTGCCGGTCTGATAGTGGGCGCCGACGGACTCCTCGATGCCGTGGTCGTTGTCGGGACAGAGGTCGCCGTAGTAAACCGTGGCGGTCGCGTAGCCGCGGGCGATCACCGCCTCGATGTTCCACCGGTACGAATGGACGCCCCGCGTCGCTTCAGTGGCACGGTGGTCGACGATGCCGAACTCCGGGCTCGCCCGCATCCAGGCGCGCGAGAGCGTGATGCCCGGGTCCGAATTGACGCACTGATTGCCGAAATAGTTCAGGCCGAGAAAAACCGGCCACGGGGCGCCGACTCCATTCGGCTGATACACGAGCAGGTGCAGCTTCGGGCCGGTCTTGCCGGCGGTGAACCAGACCGTGATTTCCTTGCGCGTGGCCTTGCCGCCCAGGGCCTGCCGGTCGACGGACGTCGTTTCCGCGTGCAGGCTCGGGGGGCGGCCTTCCGGCGTGCGACCGTAGACTTCGCGGGTGAAGAGCGCGAGCAGCTCGGACCGCCGCCGCTCGCGCCAGTCCGCGGCGGTGCGCACCGGCGTGCCGTCGGCGAGCACGAGCGGATCGGGCAGCGAGTAGGGCGGCACTTTGTCCTCGTCGTAATTTGCCCGCGCGGCCTCGGCGGCCGGGAAGACACGGGGGACCATGGAGAGAACAAGCAGCAGCAGACCGGGCGTGGGGATGCGCATGAGACGGCGAAATACATTCCCCCGCCGGTAACAATGAAAATGAGTGTGGCATGGAGGCAGTGGATGTGAAAGTTCTGAGCGGAAATCCGAATCCAGGACCGCCCCCGCCCGCCTCACCTTGAAATCATGATGCGTCCCGCCCTCCTCCCCGCCGGCCTTTTCGTCCTGTCTGCCCTGTGCGCTCCGCTTCAGGCGGAGCCGCGTATCCTCCACGAGAAGACCTCGATGTTCGGGATGGTGATCGTGACGGAAGACAACGGCCTGCGGACGCTGCAGTTCGAGCGGGGCGGGGCGCGGCAGACGGTCGTGAAGGTCGGCGATCCCACGCATCTGGAGCTGCCGTACGCGCCCGCGGCGTTCACCGGGCTCGCGCTCAGCCGGGAGCCGCGGCGGGTGCTCATCGTTGGGCTGGGGGGCGGCACGCTGCCGATGTTTCTCCGTCACTATTATCCCGAAGCGACCATTGACGCCGTGGACATCGACCCCGACGTCGTGCGCGTGGCGAGGGAGTATTTCGGTTTCAAGGAAGACAGCCGGATGCGCGGCATCGTGGGCGACGGTCGCGCGTTCATCGAAAAGACGCGGG